>NZ_JAUBRC010000015.1:130577-143612 GCF_036701635.1 Microcoleus sp. N9_B4
GACGCCAACGGGAACACCGACGCCAACGGGAACACCTACACCAACGGAAACACCAACACCAACGGAAACACCTACTCCGACACCAACGGAAACACCTACTCCGACACCAACGGAAACACCTACTCCGACACCAATAACTAATAACATCCCCAATGACGACTGCATCTGCGATGACATTGACTATCCCAACTTAAACCAACCTAACTCAGTTGAAAACACCATACTCGGTGTATCGGGAATTCAAATAGGCACTGCCCAAAACGATGAATTTCTCGGCAGCAACAACGCCAATATATTCGATACCAAATCAGGGAATGATAAATTATATGGTGGCGAGGTTCGCGACATCCTCAACGGCAACAAAGGCAATGATTTTATCAGCGGTGGCAAAGGTGATGACATCCTATTTGGAGATGAAGGAAACGACATCGTTCTTGGTGACTTGGGCAATGATTTAATCTTCGGAGGCAAAGGCAATGACTCCATAAATGGCCGCGAAGGTAATGACATCATTCGGGGTGATAAAGATAATGACTTCATCGATGGGGGCAAGGATAATGACACCTTATTTGGAGGCAAAGGTGACGACATAATGCTTGGTAGTGATGGAGACGACTACCTGTTTGGAAATGAGGGTTCGGATACCATCTGTGGCGGTGCTGGCAATGATTTTATCAGCGGTAACGAACAAGCAGATATTCTGGGAGGGTGTGAAGGAAATGATACTCTTTACGGAGGCGAAGATAACGATACTCTCACTGGTTGTCAAGGTGATGATATTCTTTACGGAGACTTGGGTAATGATAGTTTGATTGGCGGTAGCGGCAATGATATCTTTGTCTTAAAGGCTGGTCAAGGATTTGATATAATCGCTGATTTTACCGTCGGTCAAGATTTGATTGGATTAAGCGGTGGTTTGAGTTTTGGACAGTTAGAAATAACTCAAAATACTCAGGGAACTCTTATTAAGAACCTCTTGACAGGGGAGCAGTTAGGTGTGATGGTTGGAGTGAGTGCAGATGCGATAACATCGGCTAATTTCATGCTGGTTTAGAAAAGGAAGGAAAAGTGCGATCGGAAAAATAAGGGCGATCGCACTTAACCCAAATCAACATTTATCTGTGTTCATCGGCGTCAATCCGCCGCCATCTGCGGTTAAAATTTCATACCTACTATTACGGCAATTTCACTTCTGTCTCCTGAGTGATAACTACTGGCTGCGACAGAGTAGGCTCAGATTCTGCCACATTCAACTGACCGCCACAACAACGCAACTCGTAAAGTTTTGCATTAATTTGATACTCATATTGACTCAATAGCCTTGCATAAATATAGCCAGCTTTTCCATCTAAAAAGCCGAGCTGAATGAAGTAAAATAAAATAAATCTGAGCATTGGTTTAAACGGCAGCCGCACCCAAACTTTTTTGAGAAAGCGTTTCCGCTGCACTGCATCTCCAAATAAGTGAGCGCCAATAGTACCGCTGTCGTCGCGCCCTTCAATAATATTGTAATAAACGCGAGCTTCCCAATTAGAATAGCGATTGTGCCGTTCTATCCAGTGAAATAAATCGCGATAATCCTCGTGGATCATGTCATTTTTTAAGTAGCCGACTTGACCGGCTAAAATGACGTGTTCGTGAACTTCGTTGTCGCCAGTATTGGGGACGGATTCAGTGCCGAGATTTTCGTAACGTCCTTTTTGATGCTTGAACAAACGCAAATTCCAGTCGGGATATCGGCCGCCGTAACGCAGCCACTGACCTAAAAATAAGACTTTGCGGTTGAGGTAGTAGCCGTCAAAATTGGGGTCTTCGATCGCCCGCGCGATTTCGTCCCAAAGTTCCGGTGGAATGCGCTCGTCGCAATCGACAATTAATACCCATTCGTTGCGAAAGGGCAGATTGTCCAAAGACCAATTTTTCTTTTTCGGCCAGCGGTTGTCGAAGTAGAATTGCACTACTTTTGCGCCGGTGCTGATGGCAATTTCTACCGTGCGATCGCTGCTTTGGGAATCAACCATGAAAACTTCATCCGCCCTGGCAATGCTGGCCAGACACGCAGGTAGATTAAGTTCTTCGTCTTTTGCCGGAATGAGAACTGAAACCGGAATCTTGGATGAACTAGATGTCATAATCGAGTGCTTGAACCTAAATGCGGTCGAGTTTTGGTGGATGAAATGCGATCGGCACAGCCGCGCCGACGACTTGATCAGCGAGGGATCTTGCCTATAGCCTAATGCCTGCTGGTCGATTTCGGTGCAAAAATCAAGCCGCGGATGGCTGCGCTCAAATAACCGATTTGACCCCAGGCAAAAACGAAATTTTCAAAGCGCAGCCCTGGATCTCTAATATATTTAAAAGACTTCCAGACACCCCTCAAGATTCTTTCACCCCCCCGCCCAAGCTGAGCAATACCGGCTCGATCGGACAATTGTTCGCGATAACACTCGCTGATGCCTTGCCACCACCCGCGCTGTAGAAACCAAGCTTTGTTGAGCCTTTCTGTCGCGACATGGTGAAGTACCAGGGCCTCCGGTAGATAAACTACTTGCCAACCTAACTCTAAAGCTAATTCTGTGGCCCGCAACTCTTCATTTGACAGCAATTTTGTGCCGACTCTACCGAGTTTGACATCGAAGCCGCCAATTTGTTCGAGAAAAGCGCGCCGGATTGAGTAGTTTACTCCCCTGGGAGTCAAACCGGCAGCAGTCACGTACAGGCAAGTATCGCCTAAATCGTATGAGCCCAAGTTCTGGGCTAATCCCGGTGACAGCCATTCGGGCGGGCTGACTGCAGAAGGCCAGAGCAAATTGACTTTGCCACCAGCTACGGCGAGTTTTTGATTGCTTTGATAAGCCGCGTGCAGCACCCTGAGCCAATTCGGCTCAGCAATAGCGTCGTCGTCGAGATAAGCTAATATTGCACTGCGAGCTTGCTTAGCGCCGGTGTTCCGGGCTACTGACAGACCGATTTCGGGTTCCCAGACGTACTGGAGGCGCCGATCGCCCTGTCTTGCTTCTACCACCTCGCGGGTGCGCGAAATCGAACTTTCGGGGCTGGCATAATCGCTAGAAGCGTTATCCACTACTACTACTTCAAAGTTGTCGGGAAAATCCTGTACCAGCAAGCTGTCGATCGCCCCACCTAAATAGGCGGCGCGATTGTGGGTGCAAATAATCGCTGATATCTGAGGATGATCTGGCATAAATAACAGCTTGGGAAATACGGGGGTTCTCGATCGACTTACTCTGATATTGTCTCATCAATGCTATTATCGCTTAAAAAGCATTTGGTAGTTGGCAGTTTAAATCATAATTGGTAATTGCTAATTGGGAATTGGCAATTGGGAATTATGTTTAATCCTTTGTATGTGACCCCGCCCAAAGAAGGGAGACAAGCCCGCGACATTAGTCGCCAGCAGCCCAAAAATTTTAACCAAACTTCAATCTCCCAAAATCATTTGTTGTGGAGTAAATCTAAAATCTAAAATCTAAAATCTAAAATCGACTGACTAATGACTAACTCAGAACCGACTGCATCGAGACAATTAATCTTAGTAACTGGGCCGGCCAGAAGCGGCAAAAGTGAATGGGCTGAAACTCTGGCGGCGGGTTCGGGAAAACAAATAATCTATGTGGCTACCGGTCAGGTTGATGAAGCCGATTTGGAGTGGCTGCGTCGCCTCGATCAGCACCGAAATCGCCGTCCAGTTGATTGGACAACTCTAGAAGTGCCGATCGAATTATCGGCCGTTTTGCGAGCAAGCAAGCCCTCAGATTGCTTGTTGATTGATTCCCTGGGAACTTGGACGGCAAATCTTTTGGAAGAAGAAGCTGCTGTTTGGGCGACTACGCAGCAAGATTTGCTAGCTAGTTTGAAGTCGGCGGCGGCTGATGTAATTTTGGTAGGGGAAGAAACCGGATGGGGTGTTGTGCCTGCTTATCCGGCGGGGCGGCTGTTTCGCGATCGCCTCGGCACTCTCGTGCGCCACATCGGGGCGATCGCCGATACTGTTTATCTCGCCACCGGAGGTTACGCCTTGAATCTCAGCACTTTGGGTACGCCGCTGCCGCCTGCTGCGAAAAATTAACAGCCGGAGTCGCGATCGACAAGGGAGAAAAAATATCGGTTTCCCGAACGACAATTTTAACTAAAAATTAGGTATAATTTTAATTTAGATTGAAAACTAAAGACTCACATAAATCAGTCAAAAAACCTACTCACTAGGGGGGATAGCCCAACAATTTGACATGAGTAATAGCCAAATTTTGAAATTATGTAAAAGATAAAATGTCTGGTAAGAAAGAGTGCTAATTTCCCATTAAAAGTCTAAAATAATCACTTAGTTGAAGGGTTGACTAAAAGTTATGGCATCAGAGCGTGAAGTAAGAAAATATATTGCTTACTGGTTTCAGTTAGGCAAAAAAGTATTAATTCGCAACGGTTCCGAAGCGCTGCTGCCCAAATCGGTAAATGCGGGCGATCGCTACAGCCAGGAATTTGAAGACTGCTGGCAAAAAATCATCTCCCGCGACAGCGGAGACTGTTACCTCGAAGGCACAAACGAAACAATTGCCCAACTGCTGACACCAGTTTGGGAAATCAGTCCCTGCGCGCGCTGCGCTATGCCCGTAGTGTTCAAACAAACCGGAATGCCCCCGGAGTTCTGTCCCTGTAACGACTTACCGAACTGGCCCGATACCGAAATGCCCCAACCTCGATCGCCCGTCAGCAACCAATCGCAACTATCAGGCCTTCGCGATCGACTCAAAAGATCCAGCGGCGAGTAAGTATATAAGAAGGAAGAAGGGTCTTCTTCCTTAAATTGTTACAATATATTTACAATGCTTCACACTAGGTCTGATTTATGAATGTCAAGACAGTATCGCCAGCCTCCCCGCAAACTTATGTAAATTCAGGGACTCAGGCTGTACTCGGCAATCTCCAAGATGCAAATACAATTCCCCTGCAAGCAGTACCAGTATCACTAGAAACGGATGTCGTAACGGACGATCGGCTCAAATCAGCCAGAGACATAGCTTTCGAGTTGGCCGGAGATGCTGTTCGGTACGATCCAGTGGCGATCGCAGCCCTGTACCGAAATCGACCTCTACAAGTCTGGGGAAGGCTGTCGAGCGTTGTTTGGACATTTTTTAGCTTTGCCTTCAGTGTGTGGTTCGACGGCAAAACAGGTCGTACCGCCACCAACCAAAAGCGTCGCGCCGTCCGACTGCGAGAAATTCTGGGTCAACTCGGCCCAGCTTTCATCAAAATCGGACAAGCACTCTCAACACGCCCCGACTTAGTACCGCCAGTATATTTAGAAGAACTCACAACGCTGCAAGACCAATTGCCAGCATTTCCGAACGAAGTAGCATATCAATTCATCCAAGAAGAATTGGGCGCCCACCCCAAAGACATCTACGCAGAAATCACCCCAGATCCGATCGCAGCAGCATCTCTCGGACAAGTCTACAAAGGCAAACTCAAAACCGGAGAAACAGTCGCAATCAAAGTCCAGCGACCGGGTTTAGCCGAAAACATCGGCTTAGATATCTACATCCTGCGGCGTCTTGCAGTTTGGGCACAAAACAACTTCAAAATAATTCGCAGTGACCTCGCAGGCATTATGGACGAATTGGGCGAGCGCATTTACGAAGAAATGGACTACACCCATGAAGGTCAAAATGCCGAACGGTTTGCCCAACTATACGGCCACATCAAAGACATTTATGTTCCCAGCATCTACTGGGAATATACCCGCCGCCGCGTCTTAACAATGGAGTGGATCACCGGCGTCAAACTGACTAATTTAGAAGCAGTTAAAGCTCAAGGAATCGACGCTCCTTACTTAATTGAAGTGGGGGTGCAGTGTTCTCTCAGACAACTTCTAGAACACGGTTTCTTTCACGCAGACCCGCATCCCGGCAATCTTTTGGCAACTCCTGACGGTCAATTAGCTTATCTCGATTTCGGGATGATGAGCGAAGTTAAACCTTATCAGCGATACGGTTTGTTAGAAGCTGTGGTGCATTTGGTGAACCGCGACTTTGAAGGTTTAGCCAAAGATTATGTCAAGTTGGAATTTTTAACGCCAGACACCGATTTAACGCCAATTATTCCTGCTTTGGCGGGCGTATTTAACAATGCTTTGGGTGCTAGCGTTGCCGAACTAAATTTCAAAAGCATTACTGACGAGCTTTCGGCGGTGATGTATGAATATCCTTTCCGAGTTCCAGCTTATTACGCTTTGATTATTCGATCGCTCGTCACGTTAGAAGGGATTGCCATCAACGTTGACCCCGAATTCAAAGTGTTGAGCAAAGCTTATCCTTACGTAGCAAAACGGCTGTTGAGCGACCCCGCACCGGAATTGAGAGCATCCCTGCAAGATTTGCTGTTCAAACAAGGGGAATTCCGCTGGAACCGCTTAGAAAACTTGCTCAACAATGCCCGCGAGAGCGACGATTACGATGTCAGCAAAATCTTGAACCAAGCATTAGAATATTTATTTTCCGAAAGAGGAGATTTCATTCGCGATCGTATAGTCCTCGAATTAGTCAAAAGTCTCGACACACTTTCCAGCAACGCCTTTGCTAACGCCAAAGCAGTCGTCGGCGAATGGTTTGGAGTCAAGGCAAATCAACCGGTGGTTTCACCAACTGAACAAAAAAACTTAGAACACATCAAACGGATTTGGGATATTTTGCAATCAACTCCCGGTTTTGACGGGATGAAAGTATTGCAGCTTCTTCCGCAGTTATTGGTGAAACCGGAAGTGCAGAATATGGGCCAGAAAGTAGTCGGCGGTTTAGCTCAAAGAGCAGTTGCTAGGGTAATTCGCGAGTTTTTGCTTTCGCAGGAACCGGCAGCAATTCCCGATAATGGAAGCTATGCTAAAACTTCGCCTCAGTTGTCTTTACCTGCTGCGAAGTAGTAGATACCTTCGGGTGCGTCGCCATCAACAATCTACTTGGGAAGCTCGAAAATCTCGCAGCGACGCACCCTACAACAGGCAGTTTTACCAAAAAATATCGTTATCTAGTGTTTTGCGGAGTCGATATTTCGTAGAGAAAATAGATTGACAATTATGCTATTAGAGTTAAGACAATTGAGGATTCAACCGGGTCAGCAATTACTCCTGGAGGGGGTTAGCTGGCAGCAATTGGAAGGTATCTTAGCTGAATTGGGAGAGCGTCGGACTTCCAGGCTTTCCTACAGTAACGGACGGTTAGAAATTATGGTTCCCCTACCCGAACATGAAAAAGCCAAGGAAATTATTGGCGACATGGTAAAAATTTTGTTGAGCGAACGAGGCATTAATTATGAGTCATTGGGTTCGACAACTTTGAAGAACGAACGCATGACTCAAGCCATTGAACCGGATAGCTGTTTTTACATTCAAAATCAAGCAGCGGTTATCGGTAAAAATCGCCTGGATATGAGTGTCGATCCGCCACCGGACTTAGCCATAGAAATTGACCTCACCTCTCGCACTCAGTTGGATAATTATCAGATTCTAGGAGTGCCAGAACTCTGGCGATACACACGACAAGAGCTACAGATTAATCTTTTGCAAGACGGACAATATGTAGAATCTGATTTTAGTTCCGCTTTTCCAGGTATCCCAATTATTGAGTTGGTGAATCGGTACGTCCAGCAGAGTCGAGTTTCTGGCAGCAGCCAAGCCATTCAAGCCTTTAGAAATTGGGTAAGGGAAAATCTTTAGTCTCAGAGGGGAGCAAATTAACGCAGATGGAATTTTTAAGATGCTAGGGGACTCCAAGAACTACTGAAGCTTGAATCCTTTAGCGGCTAATTGCTGGCGGAGACTTTGAATCATTACGCGATCGAGAGTATTTTCACCACTATTGGTACTAGATTGGCGCTGTTGTTCAATATATGCTGTACGCTTTTGAGATAAGTCGCGTATCGTCTTTTTAATTGCTTCTCTTTCGGTTTTCTTTCCAGCTACATATGCTCTTTTTTCTGTTAGCGTCATCCCTCGCATGATTTCTGGTAAATTATCATCTGATATTGCCTCTAGTTTAACTGTTCCGTTTTCGAGAGCATCCAGCAAGTCCCAAGAAGCATTATCATAGTATTCAGAAGCTTTGGACGCACTACGCAAAACCGTATTGCTGCCAGCATTACTATCTTCAACTGCTTGACGTTGTTGTCCTATTCTTCCTTCTCTACCGTAGGGAATGTAGGTTTGATTGAGTTTAGTATTCCAAGTAGAAATTTCGTCGTCGTAAGGAGACTTAATTACCACAATTTGTTGGTTTTGATTAATGTTGAAGCTACTGCCTTTTGCTAAATCTGCTCCTGATGCCCAAAGTTGTCGCTCCTGACTTTCGGCTGAACCACAGTAGATTGTATTAACGAGGGTATCTCCTTTTACAGCAAGATTGACAGATTGATTCCAAACTATTGGGCCTTGATCGAATGGTTCATTACCCGCAATAAAAATCACGCGAAAATCTTCCTGATTTTTACTCCAGTTTAATTCTTGCATTGCCGAACGAATTACCCAGCCAGCATATTCTTGACCGCCGTTGGTTTTGATACTAAATAGCTTTTCGGAAACTAAATCTAATTCAGGAGTAAATCCAGTTAATAATCTGACAAAACCTTCTGAGGAAGGTAAGCTGTCATTACCATAATGGTAAAGGGCAACCTCTAACTCTGGTACTTCGCCATCTTTGGTTACTTTAGTTAAAAAATTAACAATTTGCCAAAGTTGAGTACGAGTCTGGTCAATCAGTCCATCCATGCTATTACTGGAATCTAACAGGATGGCTATCTGAATTTTGGCTTTAGCGAAAGCTGCTGTGGGGGAACACAAAATACTTAGGGTTAAAGCTGTAGTGAATAAAATTCGAGTTAGTTTCTGCATGGAATTTCCCCTAACAAATGATTTTTTTCCAATTATAGTCAGTGGGAAATGGATTTAGTCACTGGTGTCAAGTTACTTGTAACAACATTTTACATTTTTCAGAAACGGGCAAGATGCCCGTTCCACAAAAGTTATTAGTAGGGTGTGTCAGCTATGATTATTTTCGGTTTAAACTAAAAATCTAATAGCTGACGCACCACACAAAACTAAAGGTGCGTCAGAATTATATTTTTGGTGATGATTCATAATTTCGCAACTGACGCACCCTACCACTATTCGCAAAAAACTCGGTTTCTGGGTACTCATGAGAAAATATTGGTAAGATGGTAATCATCGATATTGAGACTGGTGATTACGAAATTGACAAAAATGGCTTGCACGCATCAAATAGTGTCAATGAAAGACATCCAAATGCTCGATTATTTGGAATTCGCATTGGTTACAACGTAGCAGCTTCTCTTGGTGGCGTGATGGATTGGTGTAAAATAAAAGTCCGTTTGTTCTAAAACACGTCGGTGATGGATGGTGCTTTATGTCTCACGCTAATCTAGACGATTTATAATTCAGATCGTTTCCTCGGAGCAAAATCATCCACTGCTAATCCTAGACCAGCTTATTTCCGAAGCAACTGCCCTACCCGATACCGCCAAGGCTATCCTCCTTGACAAGATCCTAGAAAGCATGACAGAACAGATCGAGATGTTTTGAACGAGGGCATACAGAAAGCTCAAGACCGCATTGCCGAGATTGATAGTAGCACAGTCCAATCCATTCCAGGCGATGTTGGCTTGGCCCAAGTTCGACAATTGCTAGGAAAATGAAAGAGGAGCGTAAATCTCACATCTCCAAGCTCAAATCGATCGAGGTAACTTACGTAAGTTTACCAGATCGTGTCACTTTTTATCGAGTTGTGAGTTGGTATTATTAACTTTTGATTAATGGAGTATTGTGATGATAGCAGCACGAGATAACGATCGGCACTTTACACCGGAAGAGTATTTTAGTTGGGAAGAAAAGCAGCTAGAAAGACACGAACTGATCGATGGTCGGGTTTATGCAATGAGTGGTGGCACTCAAAATCATAGTGCGATTAAATTAAATGTTGGTAGTTTAATCAGATCGCACTTGCGGGGAAATCCTTGTCGTGTTTTTAATTCAGATTTAAAGGTTAACATTCTCAATACACCAAACTATACGTATCCCGATCTAAGCGTGACTTGTGACGGGCGCGATCGCGAGAATGCTCTTTATATTACCTATCCCTGCTTAATTGTGGAGGTTTTATCGGATAGCACCGAAGCTTACGATCGAGGGAAGAAGTTTGAAAAGTATCGCCGCAACCCGAATCTGGTTGATTATGTTTTAGTCAGTTCGGATGAAATAGCGATCGATATTTATCATAAAAATGATGCTGGTGAATGGGTGATTTTGAGCTATCGGGAGGGCGAACGGGTTGAGTTTCAAAGTATCAATCTAAGTTTGCCGATCGAGCAATTATATGAGGAAATTATTTTCGATCGACAGCCCTAAATATACGATCCTTACACGTTATATTTTAGAGGCAATTCTGGTAGAGCCATTCGAGCAATAAAATTTTTCATAGGAGGTAATTTTTGATGAAATTATGTGAGAATTTGGCGATCGGTGAGGTTAATTCCAAAATCTCAAATCTCAAAGCTTAAATCGATCGAGATAATTTACGTAAGTTTACAAAATTGTGTCACTTTTTCTCATCAGCAGGGCGATCGGGGTGGTTTATTCTTTGAGTTAAGGTTGAGCAGAAGGAGTTCAGAATGTTCAGAGTTAAACCGCAGATGTTCCGGATCGGTCGTTCGGAAAGAGTATTCTACTGTAGCTGCGGGACAATTATAAGGTATGCGGTTAGTTTATCGGTGGGGGTGCAGTAGAAAGCTCACTTGTAAATTCCGCAGTATGAAGTTGCCACAAAATTGTTTGTGGATACGAAAAATTATCTATGAATTGCGATTATCAGCCGAGTTTTATAGCTATGGTTGATCGTATAGTGCAAAGTGTAGTGTGGTCTTGTATGAATAGAAATTCAAATCGAAAAATTAATCAAGATGAGCGATTGAGTATCAATTCTGGTCTTTCCTCTTCTTTGAGAAAAAAATACTCGATTACTATCATTATATTAATCATATTAAGCGTACTCAGTATTTCTCTTAAATCAGATAAAGTTAACAGCAATATTTGGAGTTTGTCAGTTGAATTAAAGGTTACATCGGTAACTTTAGTTCTTCTATTTCTTTTTTGGATTCCTATTTTACTTCCTTGGATTCTTTCTCAAGTTCCGCAAGTGCAAGGTTCTTTAAATTGGTTACGTGAACAAGGCATCGAGGAAATTGAGACTAATCTACTGAGAATTAAACTAAAATACGGTGTTCAAGAAGCATCAGAAAAATACGAAGAAAAAATATCAGATATTGGGGCTATAAATCTAACATCTCAGGAAACGCAGCAGCAGCTTGAGGGACGCTATCGAGAGGCCATAGCTTTAGTTGATGCTGCGAGCGATATAGATTCAACGGAAGCATTGAAGCGGATAGATCAATTGGCTGGCTATTACGATAGGGTTAGAGATGAAATGCCCTATGGACATAACCGCACAAAATTAATGCACGAAATTTCCTCAACAATGTGGACTTTAATTCCTAAAGTTATAAATTTTCCTGTTCATGAAAGACTAAATAGCCAGAAGGGGGGAGAGCGTTTGTCTGCTTACAAGCACGTTGAGTGGAACACATCAACTGATTATATAAATTTGTTAGTTTCTAGAGCAGTTGGTATTATGGAGATGCCCTACACTCAATACGCTGCTTTATTGGCACTAAGAAGAGTGGTAACAAACAATCAATTTTCTCCCAGTAAATCAGCAGAAATCATAGATATTTTGAACTGGTCAGCAAATCTTGATTATATGAAGCCAGATCGCCGAAAATTAATGATTGAAATTGCTTCCCTACTAAAAACAAAGGCATAAATCCTGCTAGTTCCGCCGCATAACAACTCGCTTGCACCCGACCGAATCAACGTCATCGGGTTAGGCACGAAAGGTTATTGGCAGCCGCTGAACAGCAACATTAGAACGAGCGACGCACCATACCATCGATCGCGACAATCGCTAACGCGGATTTGGTATGACAAACCGCAAAAACTGCAAAAACCCCGGTTTCTTCAAGAAACCGGGGTTTTATCTATTCGATCGCCCTCAACCAAACCTACAATTACTACAAGGTCGAAATGCCAGTCAAATCGCTATTTGCTAGTGGATTGCTGGGACTTGCAGCCGGAGTAATTAAGAGGCTGTTGTCATTGGCAGAAGTATTAGCAATTGGGTAAATCGCACTATTAACAGTCGTGCCGTTCAAAGGAATAATTGGCTGAGTTTGAGCGCTGGTTAGAGAACCCAACAAGCTGTTAGTGTCGTAGATGAGGATGTCATCATCAGTTTCGCTAAAGGTCATCATGGTGGGAATTGCACCGCCATTCAACAAGATATCGTCGGGGATAGTATTGGCAGAAATTACTGTCAAATTATCTGGATTAGTCGCTGTTGGTAATGGTTGCAAAGTGATAGTTTCTGGCGCAGAATTCGTGCTGTTTTGCTGACTCATTAATGCAGTAGTCGTGCTATTTGGCTGACTAATTGGTGCAGGCATAGCACTGGATAAGTTGGTGCTAAAACCGCTGTCGATCGCACTTAGAACATCGTTACTATCAACAGGTTCGCCGGTTAAAAGATCGATATCCGAGGGAGTATTGAAAACTCCAGGCAGCGGGGCTCCGGGGGTGATGGAAATAAACCGAGAACTGTCGATCGCACTAAATTGAGTATCTTTCACCCAAGCTAAATGTTCGCCGGTGCCTGCGATGCTAATTAAGGCATCGTTAGTATAATTTTCGCCGCCTTGAACGATTTGCAATTGGTCAAAAGTGAGGTCTTGTGAGAGTCCGAAGTAATCGCGATCGCCCTGGAAGTAGAAAATGTTATCAAGTCCCGAACTTGGTGATAGCACAAATATGTCGGAACTGCTGCCCCCAATCAGCGAATCTTGACCGTTGCCGCCCTTGAGCACGTTGTTACCTTCGCCGCCGTAAACGCTGTCATCACCATC
>NZ_JAUBRC010000016.1:0-135274 GCF_036701635.1 Microcoleus sp. N9_B4
ATAATACGTTGCTTTGGAGATAACGATTTAACACCGTCCACTCCTGCCGTATTCTTTCCTTTGTTGTCTTGAGTTACTCTACGAACCGCAATACACTTGGCAGACCAAGACCTAATCAGGGTCTTTTGTAGTTTGCGAACTGCTTTAACATCACCACGTTCACTCGCTTGGAATATGCGCTTTTGCAACTTAAAAGTCACCCGTTCTAGTTTTCGCCAGTTGATGTCTTTCCACTCCACCGTCTGATTGTTCAGCGTTTTAGATATATTCATTGCTACTTGTTCTACTCCATTGGAATTACCGTGTACCTGTCAGCATATCCACACCATTACAGTGAGGCATTCGCTTTTGATACAATCCCTCTCCCTTAAACCATTCGTTAGCTACTTACTGGATATCGACCTATTTCTAGTATCCAGAGATTTAAGAGATTTACTTCGTTCCGATTACACATTTGTTTGAGTCTTTAGCGTGATGCTATCCACCGGGTTTACGGGCGGTGCTTATAAGTCGATTAACAAATCGCTTATGCCATATCCTTGCCTTTTGGCTTGGTGTTAATCAATCTTTACCGTGTTTTTCAACGGTTTTATTCTGATTCAGCCATTACACCATTACAAATGACGATGGTTCCATCACATCTTTGCTTTTGCTACGCATGGACTCTTGCTTGACAGTTACCAAGTTTGGCTCTCAGTAGTTCTGCCTTTTAACCCCGCTTTAGCCTAGTGGTTGCTACCCAATAATCTAGGGGCTATGCTTTCACCTCTGCACTTGAGGGATAGGACTTGACGCACAGCGCCTCACCTACAAATGTAATCAGTTGTCACCAGTCTCAACAACTGGGCTAACTATCCCATAAGCTTTTCAGCCTATTTTAGGTTAAACGAATCGCACTGTTAACTTTTGTATTGGATCGGGCTGGGGCGTGTCGCCGTTAGGGGTGTCACCGTTAAGCCCGTTGCCGTTGGTCATAGTTATGCCTCACTGGTATAGTCATGGAAGAAACTGGCGATCGCTTTTGATACAGTTGAAACTATCGCCAGCATTGCGACAAAGTTGTTACTAAGTTGTTACCAAGTTTTATACCAATTAGTTAGTTGGACTCAATGGGATTCGCTTGGTAATAATGCTCATGAATTCACCCTCACTGGGAGCAGGCATCAAAAAACTCCACTCGCTGATATGAGCGAACTGTAGTCTGTAAAGCCAGCGAATCATGTATGTCACCCCGTAGCTCGATCCAAAAACCATTACCCTTACCTGTTCGCAGCCATCAAATTGAGCTGGCAAACTGTCGGCACCTTTGATGAACGAGGGTAAAGTATCGTCTGGACTAGGCACAAAATCCAGATTTTGCGAATAAACCAATTGCGGCGTGAAACTTGGTTGCGAATCAACCAATTGCTGCGTGAAACTCGGTGTCGTTGGCAACCCAATGCCAAAGTTTGTCATCATAATTCAAGCCTCTTACTCGTTCTAGGGGATTAGTCGCGTGGGGGATGTTCCAGATCTTCTTTCTTGGCGTGATTAGTTATAGGTTGCATGATTGCCCTATAAAAAAACTCAACCCATTCACCGGAATCAAAGAGAAATTTGAGACGACATCTTCTATCAACTCAAGAATTAATCGTTCCTCCCATCGCCCGGTGTGGGTGCAATTGATGCGTTGGATTCGCTCGCTATTCGCCAACACAGCGCACTTGCTAGTTGGTTTTGTTCGGCGCGACTAAGAGCTCGCACTGTGGGAAACCAAAGCTGCAAGTGGGATAAGTCGCTGTTGACGCTACCCGAATATGCTTGGAACGGGTCGCTCTCCAAACAGACGAACGTCCTCAAAACGTACAATTCATCCGAGTTGAGTCCATCCAATCTGTTGATTAGAGATTCTAGGGAGTATTTTTTGGGTGTTGTGTACGGAGTAATCGCTTGTTCTCCCAGTTCCCACCAACTCATTACGTTGGCTTGTTCTGTGAGACACAGAATCTCTGACTTGCGGACGCAGATGTAAATCGGTTGTCCGTCTTCTTGTATCAGGTTGTCCTGGTCATCTAGCAAACTACCAGTTACGGTTTCAGGACGAACGTTGGTCACTTCCATGCGTCTCCTGGTGGTGGTGACGCGGGGATTGGGTATTTCTACAAAGCTTGGTTGGGCGGGTTGCGACGGCGGCCCGAAATCTGCGAACATAGAGGAAATCTCCATTGTGAGTGCCATACCCCGCCCCAGAAGATTGCGAGTCAGAGGGGGCGGGGTTTGGTTTTGGATGAATTACCCCATTATACCCCTTCTGAGTCCCTGTGTATACCCTCAGACTAAACTATTGGGCATGAGGGAGAATCCATAAGGACTTAGAAGCCCCTAAATCCTTGTAGGATAAGCAGTATATGAATTGTGGAAATATTGAAAATGCCCGACATTGATGCTCCTAAAATGGTACGCATAGATTTTTCCGTGCCTGCTCCGCTTTTAGAGCAAATGCAAGAATTAGCCAAGGATGAGGGTTGGAAACCTGCCGAATTGCACCGAATGCTCTGGGTACTCGGGTTTGCAGCGTATACCGAACAGAGCAACAAACGCTTGGTAAACGATCGGCTCAGGGCAAACAAGGCAAAACAAAACCCCGAACCCCAGTAACAGAACCTCTAACTCGGCTCCAAAAAGTTCAATTTTTTTTAATTATTTTTCAAATTTGTATTCGTTACTCTGAAAAAGCTGCTAATTGAAAAGCTAAATTAACTTTGGGTATACACCAAGCTTGGACTTTCGGAGTTTGGTGTATACCCGCAATATTAATTTTCCCCGCCTAGCCTTAACAGTTTTAAGCCCTGGTCATGATATGCGAATATCCTGATGAATCTGTAGCAGTTTCATGTCTTAGGCGTGGAAATACCAGTTTGGGTTTGTGCTACATAAGAAGGGGGAAGTTATCATCCTCCACAGCAAATTCAGCGTTTGAATGAGTTTAATTATTTAGGGAAAAAAGTTAATCCCCCTGACTTTTTCCTGCCTTTACACTAAGCGAGCTAGTGATTAAGATTGATAAAAATACAAAAAGGGTGTTTATGTTCGCTCGCACTCAATGGTTTTTGGCTGGTATGTTGATCGCACTTTCGGTTCAGCTAAGTCAGCCAGTGGCAGCAGCCGTGTCCGTTGGCAAAACCGTACCAACAGCACAAACTAACAGTAAGGAGGCTGCCCACAAAGCTTTCAAAGAAGGAGTGCAACTATACGAGCAAGCAACGGCGGAATCTTTAAAAGGTGCGATCATCAAATATGAAGAAGCATTAAAACTGTATCGGGCAGTAGGTGATCGCCGTGGGGAAGCCAACACCCTCCACAACGTCGGCAATGTCTACTCAGGATTGGGAGAAAAACAGAAAGCGCTAGAGTATTACAGCCAGTCCCTGGCCCTGAGACGGGCAGTAGGCGATCGCGGCGGGGAATCCGACACCCTCCACAACATTGGCTTTGTCTACTCAGATTTGGGAGAAAAGCAGAAAGCGCTAGAGTATTTGAACCAGTTCCTTTCCCTGATGCGTGCAGCGGTTTCGAGTCCTAACGGGACATTGCAGTATCCTTGCCTAGCTGTAGCAGTTTTAAGCCCCGGGTCATGATATGCAAATATCTTGACGAAGCTGTGGCGGTTTTAAGTCTGGGGTCAGGATATACGTTTATCCTGATGAAGCTGCAATGGTTACACGTCCTCCCAACTTCTAGGTTAAGGCCAATGGAAAATTTTCCATTGGCTCCCACACGCCGCTAGCGCTTGCCAATACTGCCAGTGGCAAAAACCCGCCTGGAACGCCCAGTTTTACTGACAACTGAGTCTAGCGGGTCAGAGCCAAATTTCTTGCCTGAAGCTGGCGGCGTCGGCGATTGGGATGGAACGTTACCCCCGGCATCTGGCAGAGGCAGCATCCGTTCTGCTTCCTCAATGCGATCGTACAAAGCGGCGGTAAGCTGGTCAAGACTTGCAAGTTGCACCCGACTCTCCAGCCGTAGCCTAACCTCTGTATCCCAGAGGGCCTCGCTCTCGCTTTGCCGCTGCAAATCTGCTTTGGGAATGGGAATGGTCAGCGCATAAGGAATTGACCCCTCGCCGCCGGAACTGTAGCCGGGGTTCGTAATTACACACCGTCCCTGGGGAAACCGCAAAATCTCATCCACTGAAAACAGTGGCATTTTTTGAAGCGACTCGTTCCAACTAATAGATTGATTGCTTTGAGATTGGCCGCCCATCGAACGGCTGGTGGACTTGCTTTTCAGCAAAACTTCTTTTTCTCCGTAGCGATCGGAGTATTTTTTTGCAGTGTCAGTATTACCAGGGTTGAATAAAATGTGAGTGCTGCAAGCAGATGCGATTGCTGCCCCCATTTTTTCTCCATACCCTTCGTATAGTTGCTCCAAACTCTGAATTCCCAGAATGAAACAAGCTCCATTCGAGCGATATTCGTTAATCCACTGCGGCATCCGATCCAATCGAATAGAGGGAAATTCATCAAGTGAAATAACCAGTGGATCTTTCCGAGGGCGGCTTAAGTTGGACACAACGAGCAGGTGAATTGCTGCTGCTAGCAGAGGCCCCACGACGGAGCGCCGCTCGTCATCTAATTTGAAAACAATCATCTGTCGGCCTTCTATTTTCGTCGGGATGTCCGACTTTCCCAAAAATGCTCGCAACAGGTCAGCTTGGATAAAACTACTGAACGTTCCGGCCGCTGTCGTCAGAATTCCAGAAATAGTTTTTTCTGCTTCTTTAGCACTCAAAAACTGGTTAAAGCTGGTAGCAACCCACTCATCAATTTGACGGGATTGAACCGCATAGTCAATCCGCTTTACCAAATTTGGCAACCTCAAAATTGCATAGAGCATTGCCATATCTGGATATTTAGAACCCTTGACTAATTGAAGGAGTGCTTTAGCTAATAAATCTCCAGCTTTTGAGAAAAATTCGTCACTTTTTCCATTACCTGAACTTGCATTTCTATTAATAACCTGACCAATTTCCCCAGCCATGACCGAATCTTGAGGGGACTTCATAAAGTCGAGGGGATTAATGATGCCTGAATAGGCTTCTCCCGGTGCAAATACCCACACTTGATAGCCATATCGCGCTGCCATCGGTGCGTGGAGTTTAAGCTGATCGCCTTTTTTATCGTAGAGAATAATTGGAAATCCTTGCACCATTGCACTTTCTAGCGCCCTATCAATTGTCGAAAAAGTTTTACCCGATCCAGGTGCTCCAATTACTAAAGTTGATCGTTCTGCATGAGGGAGCCAAACAGTGGGAGTAGAACCCATCGCTGTCTGAATAGTGGTAACAAAACCTCTAAGTTTTTTTCCTTTCCACCAATAGCGAGGACTGCCACACCATAGCGTGACTTTATTATGTTTTCGTTCTTTAATTTGTTTTAAGGCAAGCTGGGTGGCTGCCATCTTTTCGGAAGTTCCACACACTTTGCCAGTGGTAATTTTGCCCTTGCCATTCCCTAGAAATCGAGACAGTAAGAGGAGGAAAATCAGCGCCCCTATTGTTAGATACCCATCCGGGTTATTATATTGTTGGAAAAGCCCGCCTAAGTCGATTGACGATAGAGGTGAGGGTTGCTGTGTTCTCCTTTGAGTTTGAGCGATAACTGGAGTAGAGTTAGCCTGTGCTATCAAAAATTTAATCTCAAAATTCATCTGACTTGTAGTTACAAATTATTATTAGCAAACAAGTTAGCTTAAATCAAAACTAATCAGTATTAGCTCAGTCTTAAGAACGAATAATTACAGCCAACAGTTCTAACTTTTGGTAGAAAGCACTACGTAAGTCCTGATTACTAGCGCAGCTTCTCTTTCCCTAGTCCCTAGCCCCTAATCCTAACAGCCTTAGCAGTTGCTATATTATCTCTGCTAACGCAGCCAACTGGATAAAAAGCAAAATTCTTGAGAGATATTTTTACCGTGAATAAGAAACAAAAAGAGTGGCTGTCAGAGCTTTTGAAGAGACATCCAGATTATAACTTTTTAAAACGCAACACGATTCAACTAGGAAAAGGTGACATTTTGCTGACATTAGAACGTACAGAATGGATCTACATGGGAGCAGTTGAAATAAAATATTCAGGAGCATATATCCCAGGATTAAAGTGGCATTATCTTAAAGGGAAACTGTCACGCAATGGGAAATTACTTTCTGACTTAACTTATAACTGTAAAGTCATGTCTTATCCTCACTGTCCGCTTACGCCTGACTCGTTGACAAAATCTAACTTAGAAAGGACAAAAATTCAGGAAGGAGAACAGATGAATTTTCCTTTTCACGAAGCTGTACTTGTGGTAAACCAGCCCCCATTACTAAAAGGAAGTTTTTACCGAGCCAAGCGGTGGTATAAGCGTAAATCAGAACAATTGCCTGTAACAAACAGTCGCCGCACTCCAAAACCTTTCCAGCGCGAACTGCCATTTATGAAGCCAAAAGTCCTAGCTCCAGATACTAAATTTGTCCCTCTAGCCTGTACTGATGGCACTCTCGTACAGGTTCCTGAATATCTGATAAAGTTATTAGACGAAGCCAATGCTAGCACATCTGAACAAGCAGATGCAGCTTCTTTGTACGCGATCGCGGGTTTGAAAGCAGCTATCAACTTGGTAGAAGGACTGCCATTATTGCGAGCGAGAGCGGTAAACCCCAAAAGCCACACCCTTGTCTAAGTTTTGGCAAAAGTTGGCATACGCTGCCATACTTTGTACTGGACAAATCAAGTCAAGCGATATTGGCAGGAGAATACAAATGAAAGTAAAATACGATGCAGAAGCAGACATTCTGATTTTTATCTTCCGTGATGCATTTCCAGCCAATGCTATCTCTGAACCTGGGGGCGTGATTGTTAGTTATAACGAAACTGACGAACCCGTTAGCATCGAATTTCTCAATGCCTCTAAGCGTCAACTGTTTAATCCTCAATATCTCATACTAACAATCGCAACGTAGTTGATGTGCTTTATCAAGGTAACGCAGCAATGATTATTTACTGGCTTAACTTGGAGTTAAGGCTACCGCCTTTCTGAGTTGCTCTTTTCAGCAACTTTTATAATGGTTAAAACTAATAGCAAAGCTAAAACTAAAACCCCAGTCAAACCAGACATCACAGAAGACACAACTCAATTTGACTCAGAAGACTTTGATTTTGAAATTGACCCCGAACTCCTAGAACCAGGTCATAATCAAGTAAGGCGACCAATTCTGCCCTATGGCATTGTTGTTAACGAACAAGTGGCAGGAATATTAATTCCAGAGGATCAGCTAGAAAAAGCTAATTGGTTTGTCATGCCAACAGAAGAGGAAATGACTACAATTGGACTAACAGAAGATGTTACAGGTCTGCTGCTTTCTAAATGCCACTTATGCGTGCTAGGATTTGTCCCTGAATACATTCGTTACAAGAATGACGTTGCTAATTTAGGCGGTGCGATGGTCGGGCTGTATGAAGAGTATAAAGCTCAACTTGATAAAAAGATAATGGATGTTGTCAGTGAACACGCCGTTGTCTTTTTAGATGAAAACAATCGTCCCAGACACAGCACGCCTATTGTCGTCAGATTTAAGAATGTCGCACTTTGGAGCTTTAAAGCAGCCAGAGACGAATTCTACCGTTTGTTGGAAAAAGCATTCGCCGAATATTTCCAAATTCCTTTCAGCGGGAAAACCGATAAATGGCGAAGCCTCGGTATCTTAGAAGTTCAGTTCAAAGGAGTTAAAGAAGGCGAAGGTTCTAATAAGAGCTACTGCTGCAAAACTGTTAACTATACCAAGCCAACTGCTGATAATTTTCCCTTACTTTATCTGGGACGGCCGCAGCATAAAAATGTGATTTGGGGACTGCATGATACCATTGCTGGATTCACTGAAACTCCTGCATTACCTGGTACAGCAGAACCACAAATTCAAGTGCTACCACCCGTTGTTAAGAAAATAGAAAATGGGAAAAAGCAGAGTGGGAATCATAAATCTCTTCGTAAAATTGCTACTGAAGTAATAGAGGAAGAGGATGATTTCGACGACTTAGATGAAGAAGATGAGTTTGAGGATGAATTTGATTCGGAAGAAGATGATTAACAGCCTCGGCTAGTTTCTTTTCAAGAAGTGCCTCATATCCAGTTAAGGAGCGAGGCATTTTTTTATTGGTACAGAACCAATACGGTTCAGTTAAAAAATTTCAACTTTTGTAATGCTGAAAGACTAATTCTTGCATTCAATTATTGAAAATCATGCCAATTACCAACTTTAACTGAACCGCATTGGGTACAAAATAGGTGAGCGTGAACAGATGAGCAAGCTCAAACTTTAAAATCGCCTATTTCTTTTGATAAGGAAGTTCAATCAAAGAACTGTTAGCTAACTGGTACTGGTGGCCGTTGAAGCAAAAAGATAACTGCCGAATACCAGTTTTTGACTGCTGCTGTACTTGCAAACAAGGCAAATCAGAGGTTTTTGATGGGTCGCTTACTGCTTGAATTAGCGGTCTTTTCGGTGGCAAATTGGGATTTAAGTAACTAGCAAATACACGATTAGGAGGAGAATTGTTCTTGAATAAATACGCCGCGTATAAGCAACCTTCCGCACCGCAAACTCCAGGGCTGTTAAAATTAAAAATAACTAACCTGCCTGCTTGCCCATTTACAGTCCAGGCTAACACATTTGATGCTGAATCTTGGGGGTTAAGCTCAGAATTTTCGGCAACTATGCCTTGGACAGTTTGAACAGAAATGAGTCTAGTAGCAGGTGTCCAAGAAATCGTTGTAGCACTGGCGGTACAACCAGCAGTTCCTAACAACATTGATAACAGCAAGAACAAGATGACTCCAAAGCGGAACCACCGCCCAATAAATAAAAACGATGATACTCTGGGCTGAGAATTATTTAGGGAATTACAAGCGGGGTTTGGTAGTTGATTATGAACAGGTGGAGAGAACAGTAATAAATTTCTCTTTGCAGCTAGAATGCGTGGTTTATCTATTTGTTCTGCACCTAAAGTTAGTTGTTGGTTTTTGCTAAACATTGCTTTAACCTCCATGAATTATTTCTATGTAGATGTCATCCCCAATCCGGTCATGAAAGACACCATGCAGATTTACTAAATCCGCTTTAAGCAAAAGTTTGATTGTTGGTGCTAGGAGTCTTATTAAAGCGAACATATCTCACTTATCTTTGCTGGTTTTACTAAGTGAAGGAACAGTAATGCCAACCTGCTTAAATGCCCAAACTTCCTCTTCCGAAAATTGCCAACCGGGATCTCCAAAATTGGGCTGCAAAGTAGAGCGAAACTTATCAATACTCCCTGCCTTGTTGATAGAGTAGCGCAATTCTCCCAGAGCGATTTGTTTGGCTACTGATAGCTTGACCGCACGGCTGTAAGGATAAAAATCGTTCGTTGGGTTGGAATAAAGCAAGCTACACTGCGTCTCTTGGAGAGAAACCAATACAGAAAATGGCACGGCATCTCCCTGCAAATAGGCATCGAACAAGCGATATTGAGTGCGGCCATCTGTTACTTCAGTTACAAACTCTGTCCTGAGAGTCCCTAGACCAACAGGAAGGCAAGCTGAAGGGAAATCAGCGTTCCGAGTCGGCTGGCTAAAAGCTGGGGGATGGGTGAATAAACTGCTCGACAAATAAACCAAAAAAGCTGTTAGCAAGCCCCAGGTAAATTTCAACATAATTGTCCGTTTTTTCAAGGAAATCATGGTGCAGAACATCTCCGTTTAATTCAAATTCCTTCTTGAGATGGGTTAACAGCCGTTCCATTAATGCGGGTTTCAAAGTGCAAGCTAGGGTCTGCCGTTGTCCCAGTGCTGCCTAGTCCGCCTATGACCTGACCTTGAGAAATGCGATCGCCTACTTTGAGTTTCACTGAACCCTCGCGCAGATGAGCATACCGAGTTGTGCGACCGTTGCCGTGCTCAATTTCGATCCAGTTGCCGTAGCCACCGCCGCAATTCTGTAACCCTTCTTTGCAGTTGGAAACCACTGTCTTGACAACGCCGCCACCAACAGCTTTTACCGGACTTCCCATTGAGCCGGCAATTGCAATGCCACTGTAGATTTTCCGCACGCCGGAAACCGGACGAGTTCGCATCCCAAAGCGGCTGGTTACAGGCCCATTCGCAGGTTTGATATACTGACCCGTGGATTGACCGTCGCCGGGGGCAACACTCGCAGAATTAGAGGATTGCGCCGCACTGGAAGTCGGAACGCAAGCAGCAGCATTCGACCCCGCGACTGTTGTACTTCCCTTTCGATAGCGCTTCAAAACATCCTGTCCATAACTTAAGAGAGTTAAACGACCGAATGTATCCGTTGCCCCGCCATCAACTTTGGAATAATCGCCTCCAAAATGCTTTTGAGCTACTCGTTCAATTAGCCTATCGCCACTAAAAACACTTCCAGTAGTAGGGTCTTTTTCTTGAGAGGTAGCATTCAGCTTAGAAGCGATACTTTGAGCAAAAACAGTTTCTTGATCGGCAGGTGGAAAAAATTGAAAAAGTTCTGCTTGAGTGGGTTGATATCCCCCTTGTAACTTGGCTAAAAATTGCTCGCCTTCTGGTTTAGATGAAATTGAAGTAGCAGCGTACTCGTTGTAGCTCATAAACTGGTACTTGCCCAACGGAACCCCGCAATTCTTGCCACCATCAGCGCAAACATAAACGCCGACAGTCTCATAAGAACCGCTGCTTTCGATATTGGCGATCGCTTCCGACAAAGCGGGAACATTGACTCCTTGAACATTGCCAACTGACACGGGCGCTGGTGCGGTGCTACCCGGAGGGCAAGGAACATTAATATTAGCTGCTGTAGTTACGCCTTTTGTAACAGGAGAAGATACTCCGTCGCGAACTGCCGCAGTTGGTACAGAGGAAGAGCCGCCAGAGGACGATCCCAGCGCCCCAACGAAAATGGGAGAATTAACCCGATAGGTGAAGAAAGGTACTGGGCCAATGAAATAAGGAGAGCAGCCGCAAGGCGAACAAAATCGGAAGAATAGAGCAGTATCAACGGTATCGGTTCGCTCGTCCGGTTCCATGACCACTACCTTAAAAGCGCTGCCAAAAGGCAATCTTCCCGTCGGTTCCTTGCCGCCGTTGACACCTTTAAGACAGCCCGATCCGCCCTCCACTTCCTGGTACTTACCGCTAATCCATTGCTTGCCTTCGAGCGAACCGCGAGCGTTCCGACCCGAATTCTCCAGATCGTCTAGTTCGATGTAAGCGCAATCATTTTCTTGGCAGTTAACTGAGAATCCCTGAACGTCTGAGCCTGATATCGTCTTAGTTCGCCGTCGCTCGGCGGGACCATAAACCGCATCAATTCTCATTACTAAATTGCCTAATTCTGCTATTGGATTGGGAAAACTAGACAGAGGTAAAGCATTCAGCCCAGGTACGTCTTTAATTAAGGTTGTTTGCCAATCTGAAAACGCGCCAAGTTGAGCGCTGCTTAAGTTCGGAATCGAAGATATTGAATACTGAGACAGGTCAATTTCTCCCAGTTTCAACTGACCTAATTGTGGATTGGAACTGAGAACCAGCTCTAGAGTGCGATCGGCTACATCAATACCAGCAGCTTTTGCTGCTAGCACTCCCGCCACCGGCGCAATCTCTGCAACTTTAAATTCACCGAGAAGAGGGATAGCCTGAACTAACTGATTTAACGACTGCTTGGCAACTAAAGTAAATGCGCTTAAAGCTACGCTATCTAAATTCAGACCAGCTTGCTGCGCGACAAAACCGAACGATAGCAATTCTGGTTGCAAAGCTTGGCTGATATCGCCCAACATGATGTACTGGTCAGGAGTTTGCCCTGCTGTCCAACTTCGGCTCAAATCATAGCCAACTGCCTGCTTGTACTCTCCCGCTGAAAGGCTTCCAGATTGACTGATGGGTGGCATTTGAGAAAAAGAAATTTGTGTCCAATCTGGCAATAGGGCGTTAACTGAAGTAGGATTTCCTTGCCTGTCCATCCCTGGTATTTCTAAAATTTTGGTTGGCATTTCAGTTGTATCAGCAGGAATTCGTGCTATAGCAAATATTGGTTGCTCAAACAAAATGGAAACTATTAAGACTAGAGAGAATAACCATACTGATAATTGCCAGAATCTTGTTGATAATATTCTTCTCATGTTTGTGCAAAAAACTTGGGTTATTGGTTGAGGATACTGTAGAAAAGTTAAGCAATTAAGTGGGAAAAAGGAACCCACCGAACTTGATGAGGCTGCAATTGCGCTTCTTAAAATAAATAAAGCAGTCAACCGAGGCTTTACATGGAGCAGCCTCGGCGTAAAGCACTGCATCTGTAAGTCATCGTCGCCGAAATGAGAAGTTTCATACAGGCGATTTGTAGCCTGCAATCTGAAGCACTACAGCTCTAAGTCACCGCCGTTGAAATGAGAAGTAGCTGTTTGATTTTGATAGGAATTAGCGTCATTTGCCCCTCCCTCAAAATAGGGGTTAGGGTTAGCAGCCGTCTCCGTCCACGGAGTATCTGCTAAATTCAAATCGCCTTCAAAAACGTTTTCTCGATAGCCATCAGCAAAGTAGTCTGGAACCCCGTAACCCTCAGTTTGCTGACTGCTATAACCGTTGCTTCGATATCCGTTAAGGGAGGACTCGCACGGGTTACTTTCACAGTCGCTAACAGCATAGCCATCAGCGCTGTAACCGGGTTCATTGCCATAGATATTGTTTGGCTCGTTCATAAATCCTGTAGCTACAAAGTAGTAAGAATCAACAATTCAGCGTAGCTAGGGAGAACGAGCAGCCGTTTCATCCGATAGTCGTAATTAAACTACCGCCTATCGGCGGATAGGCTACGGCGATCGACGTAGCCTATCTGCAAACAACCAAGACCTACTGCTATTGCACGAAACAAAATATAGCGCTGGCATTGCTCTTAATTTCGCCCGCCTTCCATCTAGCAAGGTGGGTAAAAATTACTCAGAAATATAGAGGCGCGTATCTTTGCCGAATTGTTTGCCCAACAGACGGCGCAAATCCCTGTAACTGAATTCGCTACGCGATTTTTCTGACCTTCATTTGTCCCATAATTATCCTTCAAAAAGATATGACTCAGCTAAATCTGTTAACGCCCGAATTACTTGAAGAAATTACCACTCATCCTGTAAAACCTCAGTCCGGCATTTTGGAAAAGCTGAAGCTATTAGCCCAGATGGGTATGCACCGCGACTTAATAGCCGTGCTACTGGAATTGACCGGAATTCCCCTTCCCCTTTTACGTTACTATGCAGGCCCATTAGTTTTACACAAAACCCCGTGGTCAGAAAGCATACCTGACTGGTTGAAAACGGCTTGCTTATCCGATAGGCTCGATTTGATTGTAGAGGAGCACAGCAACAGAATTGTAGGGAATTACTGCACTTCCACAGAAGTCGTGGCTTATATGATGGGAGCGACATTTGAAGCTCCTCTGCACCACAGTTATTACAACGTCTATATGTGGGCAGCACAAGACACATTGACAAGACATAATCGGCTACCAAATGGTTACAACTTGTCCGAATTAGCTGAATTTTCAGCCGTAAACTTTGACAGCATCCAAAATGATTATTACCATCTAGCTAGAGCAATTAGGAAAAGCGTTGTCCGCCATGCAGCATCTCAAGGCTGGGGCAAACGTAAATTGTCCCAAGATAAAAGCGCTGATGCAGATTTACCGACAGAAATTGTAACAGCTAAGTCATCAAAATATCAGTCAAAAGTTGAAGGGCAATTGACTTTATTTTAGCACCCACAAAAGATGGCAATCTTCGTCAATTATAGCCCTAATAGCAGCAAAATTAAAATGAAAGATACTTCATTGCTTGCAGAAATACTATATGAGCGAATCCGAGAAGCTCCACCTTATTCCTGGTTTCCGTCTCCCCCAGAACTAATTGAGCTTATGATTGAAGAAGCTCAATTAGTTTCTGGAATCTACGCCTTAGAACCAACAGCAGGAGACGGCTTATTGGCGCAGGCTATGGTTAGAGCGGGTGCAATCGTTGATGTAATTGAGATCAACCCCCTGCTACAACAACTCCTGTTCCAAAAAGGGTTTAATTTAGTTGGAAGCGACTTTTTAACAACTGAACCCCAACGGCGATATAGCAGAATTTTGGCAAATCCCCCATTTTCTACGCCCCACATCAAAGGAGTTGATTTAGATATCATACAACGTGCCTATAACCTTTTTTTAGCCAATTCTGGACGCCTGGTAAGTGTTGTTAGCAATTCCATGAATGTCCGAGCCGAGCCGCGATCGCAAGCATTCCGAGCCTTTCTTAAGCGCACGTCAGCCAAGTTAATCGAACTTCCCTTAGAAATCTTTTGGGGGAGCGATCGCCCGGTGACTGTTGAGAGCTACCTAGTCGTAATAGACAAAAAGTAGACGATTGCTTCCCCACTATACCGTTTTATTAGTGGGGACAGCACAACTTACCTTTCAACAAATTACTATTAGTTTCTTTTAATTATATTTAAGAATGTAATTTACACTTTAATACCGAATATCTGCCCCAATATCTCTGCTAGTTCTATCAATCTTACGACTAAGACTATTACCTTAAAACCCCTCTAGTCCCATGAATAATTCCCCACACTTTGCCCCAAATCCTATTGTGGAATACGAGCTGATTACAAACTTTTCCAGACTAAATGATGTTCTCTCGCCTTTAATAAAAGCTCGTGTTATAGCCATAGACACAGAAACCACCGGGCTAGATCCACTTACGGAACGCATCCGACTCATCCAAATAGCTGTTCCCCAACGCCCAGTGATAATTGTCGATCTAGCTGCTTTTGCCGATCGCGAATTATCGCCTTTAAAAGCACTTCTAAACAGCAGTGCGCTCAAAATATTTCAAAATGGTAAGTTCGACTGGCAGGTACTAGAAATAGCTGGACTTAGACCGTCTGGCCCATTTTTTGATGTCATGCTAGCGAGCCAGGTGTTGCGATCGGGACTCAAGAAAAACCACGATCTACAATCCCTCGCTCTTGAATTTTTAGGAATCAAACTTGACAAGAGCCTACAGTCGAGCAATTTCGGAGGTAAGCTATCAGCTTCTCAGTTAGAATACGCCGCTTTAGATGCTGCTGTCCTGCTGAAACTTAGAGCGCGACTCATCTCAAAACTTCGGAGTGCTGGGTTACTAGAAACCGCCCAAATTGAATTTGAAGCGATGCCTGCTGTAGCCCAAATGGAACTAAATGGAATGTTACTGGATGTAGAACAATGGCATTTGGTGGGGGAGGAACTGAAAGCTCAAAAACAGACTACGCTGGTGGAATTAGTAAAAGCCGGTCTCAAACCAGCCTCTAATCCCCAACTTTCGCTATTTCCAGAGATGGTGGAAACCATAAACCCTCGCTCGTCTGTACAAGTTTTAAGTGCTCTTCAGGCTCTCAACATTCCAATCAAGTCAACAACCAAGAGCGAACTTATTCCTCTAGCTGGTCAATACCCGATTATCCCGTTGCTACTTAATTATCGGAAATTAGCATCTTTGTGTTCAAATTTTGCTGAGGCATTACCGAAACATATTCATCCGATCACGGGGAGAATTCATCCCAGTTATCGGCAATGTGGTGCGCGTTCTGGACGGTTTAGTTGTAAGCAGCCAAACCTGCAAAATGTTCCCAGAAATTGTACGGTAAAGGGAATGCGTGCCTGCTTTATTGCTCCTCCCGGATATCAAATTATTAAAGCGGATTACAGCCAAATCGAACTAAGGATTGTCGCTGAAATATCTGGCGATGCAAAAATGTTAGAGGCCTATGTTAAAGGTGAAGATTTGCATACTTTAACGGCTTCTTTGATTACGGGTAAGGGATTAGAGGAGGTAACTTCAGAAGATAGACGGATTGCTAAATCAGTTAATTTCGGATTAATTTATGGCATGGGTGCTGCTAAACTACAAGCTTATGCTGAGGAAAAGTACGATGTTCTTTTAACTTTGGAGGAAGCTAAAGAGTTCAGAAAAAGATTTTTCCAAGCTTATTCTGGAGTCCGAAGATGGCACGACAACATCAGGAGGACTGTGTACGTCAAAGATATCAAGCAAATTCGTACAATTGGGGGACGCAGAAGACGGTGGGCAAAGAAACCCAGGCTTTCAGAGTTGCTAAATCACCCTGTTCAGGGAACTTCGGCTGATATGTTGAAAGTCGCGATCGCTCGTTTGTTCAAGCTCTTACCCAAGACTGGAGCGAAGTTGATTGGTGTGGTACATGATGAGATTCTGTTAGAGTGTCCGCAGACAACTTTAAAAAGAACCAGTTCCCTTCTCAAAAAAGTAATGGTAAAAGCTGGAAGGCTGTATTTGCAGCAAGTTCCGGTTGAAGTAGAGGTAACTATTTCCTCTTCTTGGGGTTGAATTTGTTCAAGAGAGGAAACTGTTTCCGAAGCTAAAAAAGATTGGATTATTTAATCATAGTATCCTCTTAATTTTCAAGTTCTGTTATCAGCCAGGGGTCTCTTCCCTGGCTAAAGATATTCGCTCGGCATTAATTTAGTGAGAATTAATCACGCGCTAACCACAAATTTTATGCTATTGCAATTACTGGCGCGGTCGTAATTACATTAATTTTTTAAAAATCAAAGTAATGATTTGATAAATAGCTTCAATGCTTGGCTTAAAAAAGATGAAGCATTTATGCCCATTGATTCCCTATTGGAAAACCACTTAAATACTGATGAGGAAAATCACATCCTGTTAGCGAGTATCTTGACGATTTTCTTTCTATGTTATAATTTATAATTGTTTTTTATCTATTATTTGAGATTATGGAACCTTTATTGACAGCAGCAGTAGCATTAGGAACAGTGATCGGAACAAAAGCCTTAGAGAAAACTGGCGAAAAAATTGGGGAAACTTTTGTTGAAAAAACGAAACAATTTTTAACAAATCTTAACCAAGCAAGTCCAGATACAGTAACAGCAATTGAGCATACACCCAATCAGCCTTTAAATTATAGTCAAGTCATTCCGGCGATTCAAGCCGCAGCCGAAAAACGACCCGAATTATGGACACAAATTGAAGAGTTAGCAGAATTAGGGCAACAGGAACCTAAAATCAGTCCTCATATCAAAAAGGCTGTAAATCATCTCATCCAATCTAATCCTTCTATTGTTAATAATAGTAAACTAGCTGATGAGATTAAACAGGTATTGCAAGGAAATACCTTTAATAACAGCACGTTAACCATTAATAATTGACTGCACTCGCCTGATGGGAACCGGGCAAAGTCGATTCCCGATATTGACTGGCACAAAGTCTGTCAAGAAGCATTAGCAAAGCAACGACGACTAACAACAAATCCCCTCACTACTGGCGACGGGGTAGAGTTTACTTTTGATGATATTTATGTGCCTTTGGGACTGGTGGAAAAGGTAAAGAAAGAAAAACGCCTTTGGGAGGTTTCGCCAGAGGAAGGTTCCCAATTTTATCAGCCAGAAAAGGAATATGAAGAAGTCACCCGCACTTATAAAAATGATGAGTTTTTCGCCCAAGTGCTGAAACAGGGGCAAAGTCCGAAAAGTCAAGGGCGCAGGTTAGCGGTGACGGGGGAACCGGGTTCGGGGAAAACGACGCTATTACAGAAAATAGCCCAATGGGTGGCAGCAGAGACAGAGCGGGATGTAGCAATTTGGGTGTCTTTCGCAGATTTGCAGGGGCGAAGTGTTGAGGAATACCTACTGCAAAAGTGGCTCAAGGATGCTTTGCGTGCGGTAGAGGTAACGCCGGAAATGAAAAAGGCGCTGGAATTGCTGTTTAACAGTGGGCGAGTGTGGCTGTTGCTGGATGGGGTGGATGAAATGGGGAGTAGCAACCCCCTGGCGACGGTGGCGAATCAGATTAGCGGTTGGGTTGCTTCGGCGCGAGTGGTGGTGACTTGTCGCCAGAATGTGTGGGATGCGGGGAAAAATGCCCTGGAAGGGTTTGATGTTTATCGCAATCTCGATTTTGACTACCCGGAGGGGGTGGGACAATTTATTCAGCGCTGGTTTGCGCGTTACCCAGAGTTAGGGGAGCGGTTGCTGGCAGAATTAGCCCAAGATGGGAAAGAGCGGATTCGGGATACGGTGCGAAATCCCCTGCGGTTGGCGCTGTTGTGTCGCGCTTGGCAAATTCGCCAGGGGGGTTTACCGGAAACGAAGGCGGGGCTTTATGGGCAGTTTGCCGAGGCGCTGTATGAGTGGAAGCAGGAGGCTTTTCCTACGAAATCCAAGCAGCGAAAGGATTTGAATGCAGGGTTGGGCAGGTTGGCGCTGCGGGGGATGGAGCAATCTGAGTCTCGGTTTCGGTTAAGAGAAGGTTTGGTAACGGAGGTTTTGGGAGAAACTGATGAGCCGTTATGTCAGTTGGCGTTGCAGTTGGGTTGGTTGAATTTGGTAGGGGTGGCGGTGGAAAATCCCGGTGAGCGGGTTTATGCGTTTTATCATCCGACGTTTCAGGAGTATTTTGCAGCGTTGGCGGTGGATGATTGGGGTTATTTTTTGCATCATGTACCGGATAATCCGAGTTTGGGGACTTATCGGATTTTTGAGAAGCAGTGGAAAGAGGTGATTTTGCTGTGGTTTGGGCGGGAGAATATGGAGAAGGAGAAGAAAGAGGCGTTTATTGAAAAGTTGGTAAAATTTGATGATGGTTGTGGTGAGTGGGATTATTGGAAAGTGGATAAAGGTTTCTATGAGTATCGGGCTTATTTTCTGGGTGGGATAGTAGTTTCTGAGTTTAAGGAAAGTCGTTTTGCTGATGCAATTGTTAGTCAAATCGTAGAATGGGCTTTTCCTGAAGACGCATCAAGTTTGTTCAAACCAATTAAGGAAGAGGCAAGAGCCGTATTGTTAGAGACAGATAGGGAAAGGGCAATTCCCCGCTTAAACCAACTTCTAAAGCCAGCTTCAAACACATATGAACTTTTATTCAAAGCAACTGATTTTTCATTCTCTGAATCTTTAAATACAACTATTCAGGGTATTATTGTTGATATCTTGGCAAAGATATCAGGAAAAAATCTAGGGAATATCAATCGTTTAATCGAAGAGCGAAATCAAACTTTAAATAAAAATACTAATAGTAGTTTTAACAAAGAGTTGGTTATAATAGCTGGAGGAAATGAGGAAGATATAAACTACTTGCTCTTAATTATTGAAAAAACTTTAGATAAAGTTATCATATCAGATGTGAAATTATCAGATGTTTCATATATATGGAAATATAATGTTAACCCCCGTATATTTTTTGTCTATCCTTTCGGGAAAGCAGTACTTCTAGATAGGAGATGTAATCAATCCTTAACCCTGCTAGCAAATCAAACCTCAGATGATAATATTTATTCTATAGTCACTAATATTTTGGGAGAAATAGTAGAGGGAAACCAAGTAGACATTAATAATTATCCAATTGAGTTAATAGATAAAATTTTAAATGAAAAAGGCAACATACTTACCAATTTGTTTGGTAAAAAACTATTAGAAAGAAACTTGTCTTTCACCGATTCAATTTATATAATTGTACAGATTTTAGCGGAGAGAAGAAGTATCCCATTAGATATAGATTGTTGGCTATTAATTACTTACTTAATTCAAATGCTAATAAAAACAAAAAACGAAATTACTAGCCTTAAAATACTTAATTTGTTAAATAAAACCTTGTCCGCCAATATTATTAAGAATTTAATACTTTCAATTTTTGTTGGATCGTTCTTTCCATATTTACGTGAGATAGCTTCAGAATATTTGGCAAAAATAGCAGAAGTAAATGGGGGAGTACGGAAACAATTAATTCAAATACTTAATCGACAATCTGATTCATGGAGCGCGATTGAAATTACCAAAATTTTATGTCAAAATACGGAGAATGAACCGGATATAATTAATGAATTAATCAAAACTTTAAAGCCATATAATATACAAAACAGATGTTTTCCCAGCGATGAAATTGCGGAAATTTTATGCAAAGTAGAAGGTAAACCAAACGTGATTCATGGGCTAATTCAATTGCTATATCATAATGAGTCTACCAGAATGATAGTCGCTGAGAGGTTGAGCGAAATAGCAGTAGGAGATAGGAAAACAATAAATCAATTAGTAGAAACACTGCTGATAAATTCAGATGAAAATTTCCGTAGGTGTATTGTTGATATTTTAGGTAAAATAGCAATAGTAAATCAGGAAAATACTATTAATAATTTAGTCCAAAGGCTAAATGAAACTTCAGATGAATCTACCTGTTGGAGAATTGCGGAAGCTTTGGGTATATTAGCAGTGGGTAATGAAAATGCGATTGCTGCCTTACTCCATTTGTTAGAGCAACCGTTTGATGTTTTTACTCGTATAATAGCTGTTGATAGTTTGGGTAAAATTGCAAGAGGGAAATTGGAAGTAATCAATCGTCTAAGGCAGTTGCTAGATGGAAATTCAAATGAATTATGGAGTCAGATTATTGCAGAGAGCTTAGAAAAAAATATTTTAACTAAACAGCTAAGTTTTAAGATGATTTTTGATTTCAAAGCAAATTTAACAAATAATATTTCCCGCAATAAATTCTACATTTATAAACTATCCTTCAACCTTATTTGGAAATGTGCCGAAAACCTCTCGTATGACGAATTCTATATGGCATGGCATCAAAAACAAAGCAAAACCTGGCCAAAGGTATGGGAATACTTAAATCGCCCAATATTTTAATCCAAAAATTGCGTCTAACTTCTCTCAAGTCCAATCTTCTCCTTATCAACATTCAATCCCTAGCAGATGAAACAGACACCAGCGCTATTTGTCAAGAACTTTGCACCCTAATTTACTCCCTCGCACTCCCAGATACAGACATCCCCACTGTCAGCAACTTTGCCCAACTCAAACAACAGATTCTCATCGTAAAAAAACAACTGCAAAAACGCCACCTAGCCCTAATTTTACATAACTGTAAACCTCATTCCCCACTCCTCACCTGCTGTCGCAAAATTGCCGATGCTAAACTGGGTTTACACATACTCTGGATAACTGATGAACCCCTGGAAGAACCTTTACGCAGTTTTCCCCCCAGTCAGGATAACTTGTTAGGGGCGATGCAAAGTTGGATTGAGGAAATGATATAATAAAATTGACTAATCTTAGCAAAAATTAAACCCATGAAATTAAAAGTAACAGAACAAGGAGTTTTAATCCCCAAGGAATTATTAGGAGATAGCCAAGAAGTTGAACTTACACAACAGGAAGGGCAACTAATTATTACTGTCAATCCGCCAACCCTATCCTATCAAAAAGCGACAGAATATGTATTGAAGAAAAACCACGATCTTTATCAACGTCTAGCCTAATGCTCTACTTAACCCTAGAACAAATTTTAGATATTCATCATCAAGTTATTGGTCAGACGGGTGGGGGTTTAGGAATTACAAATCGGGGTTTACTGGAATCGGCTTTTGCTCAACCTAAAATGACTTTTGGGGGTCAAGAGCTTTATACAACTCTTGCAGAAAAAGCCGCAGCATTAGGCTTTTCTTTGATTAAAAATCATCCTTTTCTGGATGGGAATAAAAGAACAGGTCATGCAGCAATGGAAGTTTTTTTAATCCTGAATGGTTTTGAAATTAATGCCAATGTAGAAGAACAGGAAAGAGTAATTCTTCAAGTCGCATCAGGAGAAATGACAAGAGAAGAATTTACCCATTGGCTACAATCAGCAATTATTCGGTTTAATGTAAGCGAGGAAAACCTATAGAATAGCACCCTAACCAAACAATTCCTGTAACGGAATAGAAAATCGCGATCGATCCGGCCCACTAGCCGATCTAGCATAACTCGCTTGATTGCGAATCGCTAGAATCTGCTCCTCATCGCGAAGCATCGACGGCGTAAACTGATAGCGCTGATGTCGCAAGTCCTGCAAAGTCACCTTCAATTCATCAGGCTGTTTCCCTTGTACCCGATCGCGATAATAGATTTCCTCCGCACATTTTCTCACGGCATTGCCTATTTCTGCTGGCGTACAAAGCCTGTAATCCCTCAATAAAATCAGCCACTCATCATCCGTCCAAGGCGACTCTGAAGAATTACGAAACTCAGGAAAATATTTTTTGAGATGAAGATTGAAAATTTCATACATCGCGCCTTCGTGAGGCAAATCCACAAAGAAAATATCATCAAAGCGACGAATTAATTCCGGTGGTAACATCCCCAAACGGTTAACTGTCGCCACGATATAAATTGGGTATTGATGCTCTTGCATCCACGTTAAAAGCTTCCCCGATAAGCGCCTAGAAACTCCGCCATCTGCATTGGAATCCCATCCTGCAAAACCTTTATCAAAATCATCCCAATAGAGAATTGTAGGACTTAAAGCCTGAGTCAGTTCCAGCAATTCGCGCAAAGCTAAATCTGGTCTGGAAGAACCAACAATCGAACCCCAATCAGCCGCCAACAGCGGTACTCCCATCTTCTTAGCCGCAAGTTTAGCACTCAGACTTTTGCCCGTACCCGGCGGCCCCCAGAGAATCATTCCCTTGGGAAATTTCAATCCGTATTTCTCTGCTTCTGGACTCAACAAAGAAGCCACCTTTGAAAGGGACTCGTCTAGCAAGTCTAAACCACCCGCATCCGGCACATCTGCCTCGGCAATAAATTCTAGGCCTCGCCCCCGCAACTTATTAACCTTATGGTCGAGCACGAACCGCGCCATTTCCTCTACAGTCGAAGCAAAAGCTAGCGATCGCTCTAAAATTAACTCGATCTCACCTTGGGGCAACCCCTGGCAAGCTCGAACCAAAGCACCTTGCAATACCTCGTCACTTTTGTCATCAAGCCCAGGATGGCGATCGCAAAACAACTCCACCACCTTTTGCGCTGCAACTCGGGACGGTAATGGAGTCGTCAGTACGGGAATCAAAGGCTGCAAGTTCACCGGCAGTTGTATGTAGTTTTCCAGCATCACCCAAAACTGAGGAGCCGCAGACCAAGATGAGTGATAGTAAGCATTTGCCAGTTGAAACCCCAGACGCGAACTCACCTGACCGGATTCGTCAAAATCTAACACTCCCTCAAGAATGTAAATTCCCTCTCTCTTACTCTCTAATAGAAACTCAAGCACGTCAGAATCTGGGCGCAAGTCACTATTTTGTAATATACACTGACCGTCCCAACTCACAATTTCCTGTAAGCAACTGTACCCTGAGTTCCAAAAGAAAACAGGCAAATGCAGCTCCTGCCCCCAATTGTGGAACTGTGCTAACACTCTGATTCGGTCAGGCGTGTAATACTCCAGCCCGACAATCTTAATGCCTCTTTGCGCCAAACTGAGCCAGTCATTGAGGATACGCATAAATTCAACGGCAAGAAATATTCAAAGGTACTCTTCTCATTGATAGGCTACGGTCGAGCGTTGCCATCAGCCAATAGTTCTACAGCAGCCAAACCTCCTCTTAATTCTTAGGAATTATTTCCCTAATTTCCTCAATATACATAATTATGTATTTCTGCTACTCAAAAAAAGATACACCGAAATATTACAGAAATTTATTTCACAGGAAAAACTATTAATTATTATTATTATTAATGATAATAAAAAAAACTAATTATAAATTTGATGAAATTTGAGAGCGCCTAACGGCGCTGTTAGCCGTGAACTAGTTTAATTAAATCAAACTTTATGGCTACAACAACAGCTAAAAACCATAACTCTCCTCGCCCATCCAATGGAGCGGTGATTTTGAATGGCAAAAGCAATGGTGCTGCTAAGTCAAAGAGCCCAGCGACAGCTACCCAATCGCAGGTCAGTCGCCGTTCGACACTCACTGTAGAAGAGCAAGCAGACGCACTTCTAGACCGCGTGCGAACTACCATCCTGAAAAAATTTGGAGTCAAAATTCAACTGCGCGAAAAACGCCTCCAAACTAAGGTGGGTCACGCTACCAAAGAAAAACTTGGTTTGGATATTGCTGCTCAGTTGAAAAAACGCGGCAAAACGATGAACTGGCAGCGTTGGAATAATGAAGTGTTTCCAGCTTTATTCGGTCAACCTGATGCACTGCGCCACGATATTGAAGTCATTGCTCTTGTGATGGCCAAACTGTACGACGTTTTCGAGGTTGACGCGCAAGAAGCAATTAAAGGTCTTGTCAAATTCAATCAAGAATCGCTTGCTAAACGCAATAGCTATAACAAGCAGGATGAATCCGATGATGAAGATGATGATGACTTAGAAGATGAACTTGATGCTGATGAAGATGAGGAAACAGATGAATCCGAAGAAGACTTGGACGAAGACAGCGAAGATGATTTCGATACCGAGGAAGAAGATGAGGAAGATGATGCTGATGAAGATGAGGACGAAGACGAAGATTTAGAATAATCTTTCACCCTCGCTCAAATTTTACAGCTTCCTTCACCGTCGCTCTTGTTGAATATGTAAAACTCTGCTCTACCTAAAAACGGTAGAGTAGAGTTTTTTATTTTATTCATATTATGAGTATTTTAATCAAATTTCAGCTTTCAGGGAAATATTTAAAGTATTAATTACTTTCAACTTAATTAACCTTAAACACACTTATTAATGTTTTATTTGAAAGTTAAGCCCAACAATTAAACTTAAAGAGGCAGCGATTGCTGCTGTGTAGATGAACAAACTTGAATTCAGGAAGATTGAGAAATGAGAGTCACTGAAAAAGTTCAAAAGACTAATGCAACCAATACCGCTAAAGCTCATAATACTCAGATAAAAGCGCTCGACAAGTGCATTAGTTACAACGATAAACTTCGCCTAATGGTACTAGAAGTTTTGAGAGAAGAATCAGGTCGAGAACTGGCAAGCGTTGCTCGCTTTAACGGCGGCCAATTTGATTGGGAGACACATAATGCCCAATTTCGCGCTGACTACAGCGAGACACCTTTAAAGGAATTGATGCGTGCTGGTCGCATCCTATACGGATTGACCGATATGGATGCAATCCGCGATCGCCGCGCCAAGCATCGGGGCATTCGCAATCAACGGCTCGCCCGTCAGAGCAGCGGAGTCGCTTCAAGCTCGCAAAGTGTGCATGAAGAAGTGGATGTTGCTGACGACGACATCGATGATTTGGATTGAGTCGCTTGAGCAACTAAGAATATCAAAAATTGCCTGTTAAGGGCAACTTCCCTACTCCTCATTCTAGGAGTGGGGAAGCTTATTGCCGCCCACCCACCCCTGGATTGAGCTATTTTATTTTGTTAGAGCTATATTCGACCTAGATGCGAATTTTAGGGGGCTAAAAAAGGAGGAAAAAAGAGGAGAAAAGAGCACAGTTATTACTCATTACACCTCGTAATTCCTACTTTTAGCCTCGCAGTGAGTATAAATACTTATCATTTTTTGTAAAGAATTGTTGCTTTTGACGCGATTTTTTGTATTTTAGACCCTTCTAAATCCTCCTCAATCCTCGTAGTTAGTGTGGTAGTCGCATAGCAAGCCATGTCAAATAGACGTTATAGGGGGGTAAAAGTGAGCACTCTTTGCAAATTAGGGGTTTTTGCTAGACTGCGATGAGAACTGTTGGAAGTTGAAGTTAGCGCTCGCACACGACAACAGGCAAGGCGAGAAAGTTATGGGGCAGTTTGAACTTTGATAGAACTGTGCGATCGCTCACATGAGTCGATATCGAAGCCAGGAGCAAGCCTGTTAGTGTACAGGGTAGCCTTGGGTACGATGGAGCGAAGCATCGCATGACGCATTCCAGTTAATGCAGTTCTTTACAATAGGTTGAGTCGAGGGGGATGGTTGCCACTGGTAAAAGATATTGTTGGCGAAACATTTCTTAGCATTAAAGCGAATGTCAAAAGGCATCTGTTTGGTCATAAATTAAGTTATTCGATCTATAAACAGGCTCGGGCGATGTTACCTAAACCCACCCTTCTGAGGGGGTTGTCACTCTCTCAGAGGAAACACTAGTGCTAATCGCTCTAACTTCACTTGGCTTTCCGATTGCAGGACCTTGAGCAAGATTCCTAATACCAAAAAATGAGGTATCCGCTCAATAATCCGGGGTAAATCGCTCAACGATGCACCTCAAATGACGCAAAATCGTTCCTGAGTGGGTACTCCGCCCCGAATTATTGAGCGGATACAAAATGAGCCGACGTTAAGTGTTGTTGGAGCTGCGTCTGATAAACTTTAGGTATAATGATTTGTGAATAGGTAACCAATAACTTTTATCGGATCTATCTTTTTTTCCACAAGTGGATCAACCCCTCATCCTGTCTAGCTTCTAACTGGGTTGTCACTGCGCTAGGTAGAGTTATATCCTTTCATCTAAGCTGAGGATTTTGTCAATGGATATCGCAATGCTGACCGCCTTCCTTTCCCCCTTCCTGCCCTTCCTGATGAAGCTGGGCGAGAAGGCAACAGAAACAGCGGCAGGAAAGTTTGGTGAAGATGCTTGGGCAAAAGCAAAAGCAATTTGGTCAAAGCTGCGTCCTAAAATTGAGACGGAAGAAGCTGCAAAAGTCGCGGTCAACAAGGTGGCTGAGAAACCAGAGAGCGAAGTCTGGAAAGCTGCTTTGCAGGAAGAACTGGAGACTCTCCTGAAGAATGATACTGCCTTAGCCGAAGCGATCGCCCATATCCTAAACCAGAACACTGCTGCTCAAGTTGGTGGTACCTCATTTCAGCAAACAGCCACGAATAATCAGGGACAAGTGATTGGCCAGATGCAAAACAGTCAGGCAAAAAATATTGGTACTATAGACATCTCCAAAAACAATTAAAGCCTTTGTGTAACTAGGCTGTATGACGTAAATGCAATCATCCTAAATTAGCGACTCTGTACGCTATAATAAGGCTTTGAGATATTTATTGTTGATAATTAAGCCAAAATATCTAGTTATCTGCGTTGATTTTAACCTGATGATGTAGCAGATATTTCTCATGGTAATATTAGCGCTCTAATTCGCAACCTTACTATTCCACAAATCGTCAAGACTACTTGCTCATATTTTTGGGGATTCAACCTAAATCTTTCTTGGACAACTCGAAATATTTTGAGCGAGCGAATTCGATGTTCAACAAAGATTCTTTTAGCCGAAAATGCTTTGTTTTGTTCTTTTTGTTCAGTTGTTAATTCTCGATTTCTGGTTTTTTTAATCGGAGTTGTAATTAAAGCTTCTCCAACGTAAGCTTTATCTCCCTTAAATCGTTGTTGAGGGTCAAACTGTGAGCGTTCTTCTCGGAATAAAGTTATATCGCTTTTAGGTCCAGGTTTCCCTGCCACAACATCAACGATATCTCTACCATCTGGCATGACAATTATTTGACTTTTAAAGGTATGATTACTCTTCTTGCCTGAAAAATATTTTTCTTGTTCATCCTTATCTCCCGGTCTCTCTCTGACTTGTTCGTAGGTATCTACTATTAATTCATATTCGGTGAGTATTTCTTTGACTATTTCATAGTCAGCAGCGTTTTTTTTTACTTGTTCAAGTAAGCTACATGGTAGCAATTCTCGCAATTGAGGCAACCAATAATTAAACGTATCATTAGCTGTAGACTCGCTTACTCCAAACTGGATGCCCAGAAGTTGAAATGTTGTCATATGCCTCAGATAGACCAATGTTAAAATTATTTGTTCGCCCCGAGATAGTTTGGGTTTTCTACCGCCTCCACCAGCAATAATTCTAACTTTCTTTGATTCGAGTAAAGCTTGTTTTTCATGATGTAATCGTTCCGCGTTTTGGATTAATTGTTGTAACTGCTCATAATCCAGACCAATTAATCGCTGTGTTTCTTTAGGATGCTCTTCAATATGATTTAGTATGTCGCTCATGTTTCTGTGTCAAAAAAGCTTTATGATGTAATCTTACCACGAAGTGTTACTATTTTGGAGATGTCTTATTGGCAGCGTTCAAGGGGATGTTCAACTTTAGTGAAATATTTGGCAATGTTCAGTACCTAAACAGATCAATAATCTACACAGTTGATGACCCAGCAGCCAACTTCTCAGTCACCATACCCAACCAACAAGATTCAGCAGGAAGTCGGGCGAAACCTAGGACAGACTATTGGTCAAATGTATGACAGCCAAGCCTTGTCTGTTCAAGAGGTTCGTGAAGGAGGTGTCTTTGTTGCTGGCAATGTCATATTTCAAAATAGTAGAGCAGGCAGTGTCCAGCCTACACTGTACCGAGCTGAACGGGAGCCTCCCTCTCTTCTGCCCTATCTAGCAAACCGCAGCGAGCAAGAATTTGAACTAGGCAAAGCATTTCAAAAGTTTATGAAGCAAATTCCTCCTCGTCCTTTAGTTTGTGTTATTCATGGTGATGAATTCCAAAGTCATGACAAGTTTTTAGAGCGTTTGCAAAAGCTCTCTCTTCCTAGACTTCTTGGGTTCGACTTTAACCAAACGGTGGTTAAGGAATACCCACTCCATTGGCCTTCCGGGTTAAAAAATGTGGACGAGCTGTCAGAGCGGTTGTGCAAAAACCTAGCAGATAGCGTCTTAGGTCGCAGTTTTGCCTCTTTAGAAGACATTAATGAAATTTTTTGTAAGTATCCTGCTCCGATTATCATTCATACACATTTACTCACAGAAGATTGGCAGCAGCAAGGTTCTAAAATTTTGAATAAAATACTGGAATTTTGGCAGAACTGGCCTGAACTCACTCCAGATCAGAATCTCATTATATGCCTGTCTATTAAATACCAAGTCAAGCGGCGAAGCAACTCTGAAAAACCTGGATTTAGATGGTTACTCAGTTGTTGGACAAGATTTTTCAGGCAACATGGTTGTCGTCGTACCAATAAAAAGATTAATGATCAAATAAAAGCACTTGCTACATCTGACTTAAAACGATTCCCTCATTTATCGCTCATAGTCTTATCAGAGCTGACAAATATTAGCAGGATGCATGTTGAGAACTGGGTACGTGATGAAGCAACGAAACAGTTTGTGGGTGAGGAAATGATTGAAAGATTGATAGATGCAGTTAGAGAAATGTTTGACTCTTGGGAAGAAAAAACATCATCCAGTTCGATTCCGATGGATGATTTAGCCGATAACTTAACCCATCTACTGAAATCACTGACAGTAACTAGGGGGGAATTGGCATGAAGTTACCATTTTACGCAGGTTATGGAACTCGGCAGCAAGGTGAATTGCCGACAGCACTGCCTATCCCTCAGCGTTCTCGACTGCTTAAGCCAGAACACTACATTGCTGATCCAGGACTTAAAGATGCTTGCAATGTAGCTCTGTTGTTGGGGCAGCCTCTGCTACTTACAGGAGAACCGGGAACTGGAAAAACTCAATTTGCCTACAGTTTAGCTTGGGAACTTGGTTTTGACCCACCGCTTAAATTTGAAACCAAGTCCACTAGTAATGCTCGAGAGCTGTTCTACACTTATGATGCTTTAAAACGTTTCCAAGACGCTCAAAGTGGTGTTGTATCAGCCAGTCCCTTAGATTATATTACCTATCAAGCTTTAGGACTGGCAATTTTACAAACCCGCGAGCAAGTTGAAGTTAAGCAATTTCTGCCATTAGATTTTCAATATTTCAGCAAAAAACGTTCTATTATTCTGATCGATGAAATTGATAAAGCACCTCGTGACTTCCCAAATGATCTGCTAAATGAATTAGAACATATGTATTTCCGTATTCCAGAGCTGGGGAATAAAAAAGTTGAAGCTGATCCAGCGCTACTACCCATTCTGATTATCACCAGCAATTCTGAAAAGGATTTGCCAGATGCTTTTCTACGCCGTTGCATTTATTACAATCTCCCTTTCCCGAAATCTGAACGGCTTACAGAAATCATTGCTAATCATCTGGGACTTCATGCTGATAGTAACAATCCTTTCTTGCAAGCTGCCCTCAACTTGTTTTACAAATTACGTGCGCCCCAAACTGGCTTAAGAAAGAAACCTGCAACGGCTGAGTTATTGGGCTGGCTCTTGGTCTTACAAAAGTATACTTGTGATATGGACAATCCTTTAACACAACTAGATGTGGTTCTCTGTACTCTAAGTAGCTTAATTAAAACGACTGAAGATCAAGAAAAAGCTAGAAAAATTGTAGAGCAATGGATGCAAGAACAGACAGCATCAACCAAGGTGGGTTGAGTTCCGAGGTTTTAATAGAATTCATTGACGAGCTGAGAGAAGCTGGGTATAAGATTGGCATTTCTCAGTACATTGCAGCTCAGGATCTTATCTTGGCGTTAACTGCTCAAGGTGAAACGTTGGATAAACCAGAGCGTCTCAAAACCCTGCTGGGACCAATCTTTTGTAGTTCACCGATTGAACAAGAAGATTTTCAGCAACGCTTTGAGCGTTGGATTGATCTCATTGGACGGACTAGTAGGGTAATTGAGAGAGCAGATGTAAAAGCCAAGGTGCTGTCAGAGGAATTGGAAAAGATATGGTGGCGCTCTCGTCAATTGATTCTAATACTTATTGCATTTATCCTGGCAGGAATTTCTCTACCTATTCTTTTAGAGCGATTTCAACAAGAGGATAACATCCAGCCTCCATCCCCTTCTCCCACACCAACACTATCTCCCACACCAACACTATCTCCCACACCAACACTATCTCCCACACCGATACCCTCTCTGACATCAACCCCTTCCCCCACACCAACCAATCCAGACTTGCTACTTGACTGGCAGACAACGCTAACGATTTTCTTACTCGTTCCTTGCGTTGCTTTTCTTACATGGCGGTTGTGGTGGTTGCGGCGTGCTCACCTGTTTCTACAGCGTTATGGTACTACACGGCAGCCTGAGTTACAGAAGATTTCCATCAATAGCTTTGAGCAAAACTTGTTTCCTTCAACTCTATTTATAAATACTGCTCGAAATCTAAGACAGCGAATCCGTATTCCATCTAATGAGCTTGATGTGGATAAAACCATTGACGCATCTCTTCGCCAAGGAGGATGGCTAACCCCAGTATATGGTTCCCACCAAATTATTCCCGAATATCTTTTTCTTATTGACCGCGCCAGCTATCGCGACCATCAGTTCAAGTTTATTGAAGAAATCCTTGCTCGTCTTAGGTACAATGGAGTATTTATTACGAGCTATTACTTTGATGGCGATCCACGAATATGCTTTCCAAGTGATAGTTTAAGTTCTCCACAAAAACTCCAAGAAATCGCAGCAAAATATTCTCAGCATCGCCTTGTTATTGTCTTAGATACAGAAAAGCTATTTAGCGCTTATATTGGCGAGTTAGAACCTTGGGTCAGTCAAATAGCAAGCTGGGATAAACGGGCTATTCTGACCCCTAAGCCTGTGGAGAATTGGGGGTATCAGGAGTTAGAACTCGCACAGCAATTTATTGTTTTACCTGCAACACCTAAAGGGGTACAGGTGTTGAGCCAAGTCCTACATCAGGGAGCTGCAACCTATATTCTCTCTGAAGGAGCCCAAATTCCTCTACCAGAACCATTGCGTGTTCGACCTTATCACTGGATTGATCGCAATCCACCCATATCTGAGCAAATTGATGCACTGCTCATCTCACTACAAGAGTATCTCGGTAAGGACAACTTTTACTGGCTTTGTGCTTGTGCTGTCTTTCCAGAGTTACACTGGAACATCACAATCTATCTGGGTAATGTTCTCAGGACAGAGGAAGGGCATTCTCTTTTAGAGGTATGTTCACTAACCAATTTAGCTCGTTTACCCTGGTTTCGCTATAGTTATATGCCAGATTGGTTACGTACTCGCCTGATTTCATCCCTCACGTCCGATCAAGAGCGAACAATTCGCACCGTATTCCAAGACTTACTAGTCACGGCAGTTCAGGGATCTGTAGGCAGATTGCAATTAGAGGTTGCAAGGCAGCATCACAATTTTCTTCCTAAACTTGCTAATCCAATGCTTCACCTTTTATCTAGGAGATCTTCTGAAGGTAGTCCATTACGAGACTATATGTTTTTAAGCTTTATGACTGGGCAGCCTAAACTCGCTATTGAGGTGCCAGAAACTTTCAATCGCTTACTACAAAGACAGAAAAGATTTTATTGGTTGATTGGAATTGGAGCATGTGTTACTTTTGCTATTACTCTATTCTTCGGAAAATACAGTATTCTGCCATCGTTTAATCAAGAAGGGAACGGCTCATCAGGAACAAAACCGGAACCAACCATAAATGAACCAGTTGCAAAAGGTCAAGGAAACCTGCTACGAACAATTAGAGTAACTTCAGGTCAATGGCAGGTAGTCCGTTCTGTTACCGTAAGTCCTGACGGGAAGATTATTGCCAGCGGTAATGATAAAGGAGAGGTTCAGCTTTGGGATTTAAGTACAGGTAATTTGCTCTATACCTTGTCTGGGCAATCGGGTCAGCTTCAGTCAGTGATCTTTAGTCCCGATCAAAAGATTATTGCTAGCGCCAGTGTTAATGGCAGCGTTAGACTTTGGAGTTTATCGGGGAAACTAATCGCTCAATTTAATAGCTCAGAGGGAGTCTACTCACTAACCTTTAGTCCTAGTGGTCAGATGATTGTCAGTGGTCATTCTGGTGGCATAATTAAGCTTTGGAATCTAGACGGGAAATTAGTCCGTTCTATCAAGGCACATTCTGGTACCGTTGTTTCTCTTGCTATCAGCACCGATGGCAAATTTCTTGCTAGTAGAAGTTTTGTTTCTATTAGTTCTGATACTGACAAAGACATAAAATTATGGGATTTGAGTACGGGTAAATTGATTCGTAGCTTTACGGCTGGAGAAGTAGGTGGCGTTAATTCTATTGCTATTAGTCCTGATGGAAGAATCCTTGCAGGTTATTCTGAGCTAAATGGAGAAGCAGTCAGACTCTGGCGTTTAGATACAGGAGAAGTTATTGGAACTCTTAACGTAGGGATTAATAGACCCCATGCCGTGGCTTTCAGTCCTGATGGAAAAACCTTAGCGGTTGGAGGCTTCGCTGATCAAATTCAAATTTGGGATCTATTGACACAAAACAAGGTTCGTACCTTCAGCTCAGGTGTTTCAGGTTATCACACCTATTCTCTCATTTTCACTAATGAGGGTAAAACTATTGTTAGTGCTGGTAGTAATGGGAGTGGAGGAGTCATTATGGTTTGGGAAGTAAACTGAAACAGTTGGTCAATTTGTTGTAAATCGCGAAATTGAGCTTGTAATGCGATGTTATTGTAGGGTTTCTTTGGGAAAGGTGAGCTGTTCTTAGGTTTTGAACTCAAAGGCGATCGCACCGTCCACTTCAGAAATTCGGCTGTTAATTTCTCGACCAGGATAAATATATCGCTAAACATTGTTATTGCTACCAGTGTTCTTTGCATTTTGTGCAAGCTTCCTATCTGGTATAAGTTTGAGTTTTGATGCGGTATTAGCTGGAGTTTATCAGCTTTTACATACTCCGAAGTATTATATCCCTCTTCTGTCACTCTAGGTAAAAAATAATTTGGGATGCTTATAGCATAAGACTTTTACTAAAAATCTTGATTTCAGCCATTCTGTTAGAAAATAAACGCTCAAATGTTAGCTCTATCTACGGTTGAAATTTTTGGTCTTATTTTTGTTTTCCCAGAGTGACAGAAGAGGGATATAGCCTTTCTCAAAAAGGTGAGGTACGAATTTTGCCCTGGAAAGCTTGACAATACAGGGTTTCTGTATACCTCATTTATCTGAGAACCGCTATAGCACTGGCAATCAAATTTAGCCACAAATTTAAAAATTGTAAGTGATTTAGGCTTTAAGTATCCGCAAGATTACCTTTAGCTCTTAATCAGAGCATAGTAGTGGAGTACCAGTGGCAGCTCACTCGTACTGGCATATGCTCAAAAGCTGGATAAGGGAGAGATAATCTCTGACACTTGTGAATCTGATATGTAAATTTATTTACATAGGGCGACCGCAAGCTACACACGTTTTAACGACAGGCGCGTAGTTTCCTCTTGCAATATCATCTCTTCTATACTCTTGAAACTCTGCTGTATTATTTCTGACTAATTCTCGGATTAGTTCTTTGAACTCGTCCTCTGTAAGTTGTCCTTCTAATTGTCTTGCCAGTTGGGGAATAGAGCTATAAATGATATAAGCCATCTCTGTACCTATATTTCTGTCAAGTAGTAAATTAATTATGGCGTTCTTGGAAGATTCTGACCACAAAACTCACAAACGCCCTTAATTTTACCTTGTTTTGCTTTCTTTAAGAATCTTTTTGCTTTGTCTGAGTTAAAAACTTCAGAACCGGGTATCCACATTTGATAACAAGAGCCACACTTGGCGCTGCAAGACTGCATCGTATTCTGTGTCGCCATTAAGTTCATCCAGGGACTTGCGTAAACTTGGTCACGCCGTATCTCATGTCCCAAAGAGTTCACGCGCTGTATGAGAATTCTCAGCTTAGCAGCAGCATCTTTAGCCTCCTGCTGTTTGTTGTTGTTCTGTGCATTAGTGAAAATTTCGATAGCTTCTTTCATCTCTGAAACGAGTTCTGAAAGTTTTGGTGGAACGTCGATACTTACGCGAAGCTGATTGTCCCAGTTGTAGGAAAGACCAAAAAGCACCCATAACCAGCTAGCTAAGGAACATAGCCCTGAAAACACGACAAGAAAATTTCTGAGGAGTTCATTGTTCCAGACAGTTGTAGCGATCAAAAGCCCAGGAGCTACTCCCAAGCTGACAAAATCCCTCAATCTTTTCCATTTGGTAATTTGAGAAGCTCTAAGGTTATAAGCTAGGGCTTTATGGTTAGCATCTTGAAGAGTAACCCATGCCTCGCTAATGACTGAATCAAATCCAGATGGAAAACTACTCGCCATTTACCACTCACTTAAACGCATTAATGTACTGAGCAAATCTATTCATAGTTTAATACTCATATCTTTTGTTTGCATTTTTGTTCTCCTAAAAAATTTTCAGGCTGGTTTCATCAAGTGTAGCGTCTGGTCAAAAGCTAGGATTAGGGTTTTCTGGTTAGCACCATGTATTACAACGATAGTGTAGAACATAAAATGGAGTTGAAGTTAGCGTAGTCCCGTAATGGAGGAAAGTTTTTATGTCAATGCAGCCTCAAAGTATTCCTCCAGTTCCCCCAGATAGTGAAGCTGTAGCGCGTGCAGCTTTTCCCAAGGGCAACATCTATCTTCTATTGGGCGATCATGGGTTAAAAGTGAGAAAAGTACAGCAGGAACTTGGCTTAGAAGAAATTCCGCAACGCACTGATATGGTTCCAATTCACTACCAACACCTTGAAAATGAAGAAAATGAGGCTGCCATTGCACAAGGTCTACTTATAGTTGTAGACTTTGAGTCAGAAGAGGAGGCTGAATCGTTTGTCAACTACGCCACTGTTCTGGATGAAGGTGAGTCTGCAACCGATGCGATCGCTGTTCACCGAGGATGGCGATCGCAACCGACGATAAGAAAGCAATCTCGTTTATTAAACGGGAGGCATCGCACCTTCAGATTTTATCAACATCAGAGATAATCAAGCATTGGTCAGAGGAAGTAGGTATTGATTCGTCAGCACTACGTGAAGCGCTAAATGCAATTCGGCTCAAGGGGCGGTAGTTACCGCCTAAAAACCATCCTCTCCGAAGTTGGTGGGAAACTGCTTTAGAGTTAGGAGTATTTGGTAAGACAGAACGATATAAGAATTGAGCTGCCTGTGAGTTTACCAGAACCTCTTGACTTAACCAATGGTTATACAATAAGCTATTATAACTACCAATGGTTAACAAAATTTTGTGTCCAAATATCATCTCTCAGCAGAAGAAATTAGGCGCATCCGTCGCGCTCTGGGCAAAACCCAAACACAGTTTGCCGAACGCCTGTGTGTAGATGCGGTGACGGTAGCGAGATGGGAAACCGACCAACGAAAGTGTACCGGTCTTTACGCAAAAACGATAGCAGAACTAGACTTAGGCAATTTGACATCAATCAAAAAGGATTCAAAAATGGAAGAAGAACAAGAAATCAGAACTGTAGGGTTGCATCAAGCTTTTAGCTTCACAGCTTCCCTGACCTTTCTCCTTCAATTCCTTTATAAGGAAGTACCTGTATCGCACCGTAACCAAATTATAACAACTTACCAAGAATGGTTTGAGGGAGAAGCTTATTCAAGTGATTTTTTCAAAGGGGTCTGCAATCAAAAGTTAATTCATGCAATAGGATACTTTTGTCGGCTCATCACCTCAGGCCCTATGCACCCGAATAAAACTAATGGCTACGGTCGCCAAAAATTAGGAAACTCTCATGCCAACATCTTAGCAATTGCTAAACAGTTAGCCCCTGGTTGCCAATTTGCACAAGATAGTAGTATCGAGCCTGACCTCGAACCGCGACAGCGGTATGTCTCAATCCAATTTGTTTTGGATGACTTGCTGGCTGAACCTACTTTGAAAAGTGGAGATATAGTACTCCTAAAGTTTTACCGTACTCTACTCAATTTCGCCAAGGAAGAAATGACAATGAAAAAACGCCTCCCTATTCCAGCAACATTATCTTTTGCCTTTGCTAAAGTTCTTGAAATAGCACTTACAGGACCAATCACAATTGCTGTTCCCAATTTTGACGCGCATTCTGAGATAGAAGACCTTGATCACGCAATGAGAGGTTGGTTAGTAAACAGATAAGTAAAAATGATGATATCTCAAAAAAAGTAACTCTCGTCAGTTAGATAAGGGTATATTTAGTTAAATTTTTGAACCCTGTTCCTGAAAGATTATATTTCCAGCGATTCAGCGCCCTAAACCATTTGCACTATCTGGTTCCGCTAGCTCATAATCCCTACTTCTAGCCTCTATCCGATCTAGTTCCTCTGCCACCACTGCCCAAAAATCAATATCTTTAGGAGAAATCCCCTGAGCTAAAACCAAATTTTCTCCACGAACCTTGATTAACTCCCCTCGCGCAAAAACAGTCAGAGAAGACACCGAAACCCCCTCCGACTCTTCCACGATCAGATCGTACAAATCTCCTACCCGAACGCGAGTGTACTCATCAGTTTCTTCCACGCGATCAGGAGTACGATCGAGGAAATACTCAAAAGCTCTTTGAGCCGTTGGCAGAATAGACTCAGCCATTTTTACCTGCTGAATATCCATTGTGACTGCTGGCGGTACTGAATCAGCATTCAAATCGCCCGCTGGCGGGTTCGCAATTATCGGCTCTAACCAATTAGAAAATATACCCAAATCTTCAGAGTTTTCTTTAACAATTGCACCCAAAACCTCTGCATCGCCATAAGATAAAGCGCTCTGCACTTCACCCTCTAAAGTAATCCGCAGAACGATGTGGCTGTCTCGATCGGAAATCACCCTGATTGTTTCACCGTCCTCTAAAAATGCTGTCCAATCTTCTATAACTTTGCGTTTCCCTAGCTTAAAGTGTTGACAGCCATCTAATAAAGTGCTAGATAGCAAATTCTCTAGCTCTAAGCGCTCTTCTTCTGGCAGCTTTACTATCTCTTTTTTAAACTGTTCTTGTACTTCCTCTTTAAAACTTGCGCTACCATCCTCCGAGATCCCCAACGAGCGATCGCCCGTTTCATTTTTGCCTCGTCCTGCTAATATTTCAAGCGGGTTTAGTTCAAAAATCACTTGTTCTTCACTTTCATTCTGGTCTTTCAAAATAGCCGAATTGCTAGAAGCAAGAGGTATGGTTAGTTCGCTGGAATTATAGCGATCGCTCTTTAAATCTTGCTCCTGTATTTCAGCTAAAGCCCCCGCTTCTGTCGATCGCGAATCAGCTTCATCCCCCTCTCCTTCACTAACCAACGTCCCAACTTGATTGTCACCATCTGCTTGCGACAGCCAAACCAGCAAATTTTGTTTGGGTTGCCTATCTTGCCTCTGTGAAGAAGATAAGCCTTTAAGCTCAAGAACCCGGCGTTCCCAATCTTTGTTTAATTCGATGAAATTGGCGGCATTAGTTTTTACCAGACTGATTTGAGCATAGGCATATTTCTCCCCAGCCAAGGACAGGGCAAAATCAATAGCAGCGAGGCAACCGTGATAGAAATCTTGAGTCTCGCCGATGCAGACACAATCTTTTATATCTGGTTCGCAATCGGTTTCTCTTCCAATTTGTCTAAGTTGAGAAATGGATTTAACAGGCAACCTAGAAATGGATAGATTACAGTCACCTTCTACTGAACTCGAACTTATAGGTTGTTGAGATGAGTCATCTTCATTAATAAAAGTTGCTATTTTAGCTTCTAAAAGGCTAAGTGTTTGTACCCCGCCTTCTTCATCTATTAATTTAACTGCACCATCCAATCCCGCTAGCAATCCCTGATAAAAATCTTGGGTTTCTCCAGCTATTGCTCGGTCAGTTGCTATTTTCTCAAAAAAAGCCAGCCCTATTTGTTTTAGCCTCAAAATATACTCAGGGGAAAATCTCTGTATGGTGTGTAAAAACATAAGTGTTCCGCCATCTAAAAGCGCGTCGATCTTTTAGCAATCAACCTATCATGCGCTGTTGTCGTTCTCAGTACACCTTCAGTTGTAACTAACTTTAGTTCTCAAGGCACAGAACATTAAACCGGTACTTGTTGTATCAAAAAGTAGTCGAACAAATGCCTATTGCTGTGGCTAGCTGGAATTAGAACAAACAACAACCACTCGGACGATAGTTTTTGCATCTGAATCGCGTTTGAATAGTCCGCCAGAGTAATTTTGCCAATGACTTTTGAGGCGGGAAATTAGGAAGGACGGCGGATTTAGTTTACAGCCTTTAGCTTTTAGCTTAAATCAGTAACTTTTACTGTCAACAGGAGAACGGCGTTCCCATGCAGTTTGACCATCAACACAGCTCTCGACAGCCTGTACCGGCCGATCCGCTGCGGCACAGCAGGAGGCACATACTAGCATCCGTCCTATTGCTACTGGACAGCGATCGCGCCCTTGCCGATTGGTCTCTTCCCCAACTACCTCACGTATCAGGATTTACCTACAAAGGAAATCGCTTTCTCGTAGCTACGCTCAAAGAGGTTGAGCAGATAGTTTGGGGATGGATCGAGAATAATTTATGGGCAGTAAGCAATACTGAGGAAGATATTGACTTGCTACTCCAGCACTTGCAAATTTCCCCATCTCTAATTGAAGCACTCAATGGACAAGCTACTCTCAATTACCTTCGGACTGTTCATCCTAGAAAATTCTGCCAGCTTCTGTCTCCGGCCATAGCCAATCCCACCCAGTTCGTGCAAGCTCTGTTTGAGAACCGCAGCAGACCGGGACTGGTTAAACGCGCCATTTGTGAGTCAGCCCAGTTCTCGCCTCTGGCTTGGACAGAAGTGGAACGGGCGGGATATCTCATTTACTGCATTGTTAATCAACCAGAGGTACTTCCTGGCTCAATCAAACTAACAATCAACTATCCTTACCCTTACAAGCCAATGAAGCAGCGAGCTTAGGAGTTTACAGAACGAGCGAAAAATTAGGTTCTCAAGTAGATAACTCTCGCCCCCTGAAGGCTTCGACCGTGAGTTCAGTCAAACTGCTCTCACCGTCGAAGTCTCAGCCGAATGGGGTGGGTTTGCGGCGCGGTTAAATTCTATGACTCTTGCTAATTGTCAAACCAGGGGAAAAATAAAAAAATCCCGAATGCGCCTTTAAAAATATCACCTTAACATGAGACTATAACTATAAGTTTTTCTACAAAACGGTCAGGGAATAGGGTTTATGCAAAAAGTGCAGATATCCCCAGACTTCAACAAAAATGCAAATATGCTTACAGTTTTAACCGCCACTTCCTCTTGTACGCAGGATGGAACTATGGCGGCACGCTACAGGAGCAAAAGTTATGACCAAGATCATCTCGCTATTCAACCAAGCCGGCGGTGTCGGGAAAACCACAATTACGCTCAATCTCGGCTACCAATTATCTAAGCGGGGACGCAAAGTTCTACTCATCGATATCGATCCTCAAGGCTCTCTGACGCTGTTCATGGGGGTTGACTCTCAGAATTTGGATAAAACTGTGTTTGATGCCATTGTCAATGAGGAGCCTATGCCCATCCACACGGGCATTCACGGTATGGATCTGGCTCCTACCAACATCAACCTCAGCGCGGCTGAAATTCAACTGGTTAACATGGATTTTCGGGAAGTTCGCCTCAAAGATGCGATCGCCCCCATTCAAGACAACTACGACTTCATCCTCATAGATTGCCCTCCCAGTTTAGGGTTGCTCAGCTACATCAGCCTGATTGCCGCTACTCACGTTTTAGTCCCCGTTGAAACTCACTACAAAGCCTTTGAAGGCACCAACCTGTTGTTACAAACAGTAGCGAGAATCAAGAAGAAGGGAAACCGTTCTTTGCAAGTAGCTGGTTTTGTTCCCTCGCGCTACGCGGCTGCCAACTCTCAGGACAAGCGGACTCTCAAAGCCATAAACGAGCAGTTTGCGACTGTTGCCCCCGTTTACACTCCCATTCCTCGCATAACTGCTTTCGCTGATGCTTCGGAGAAACAAGTTCCGCTTGCTGTTTACGAACCTAAAAATCCCGTTGTCAAAATATTAGACCAGTTAGCAGCCAAAATGGAGAAACTCAATGTCAAGTAAGAATGACCAACCCTATAAAGGCAAGGCAAATTTGAGCGTTTTATTTGGAGATGATGAAGTGGTAGAACCAACAGAAAGACTTCTATCGATTGAATCGATCCAGATTGCCTCCTCTCAACCCCGGCGATATTTCGACTCCCAAGCAATGCAGGCTTTGGTTGAGTCAGTAAAAACTGACGGAATTCTCCAACCTTTATTAGTTCGTCCTTTGGGAGAGGAAAAATACGAGCTAGTAGCAGGGGAAAGGCGGTATAGAGCTGCTAGAGAAGTGGGATTGACAGAAGTCCCTGTTATTGTTCGGGACTTGACCCAACAGCAAGCTCTGCGCGTCGCATTAGTTGAGAACCTCCAGCGGGAAGACCTCAACCCAGTCGAAGAAACGGAGGGTATCTTGCAACTGCTCTCCCATCACCTCGAATACGAGCTAGAAGAGGTGGTGCGGCTGCTATACCGGATGCAAAATGATGTACAGAGGATGAATGATAACGTTATCATTCATCATGAAATGCAATTAGTCGTCAAGGTTTTTAGCGAATTGGGGCGGATGTCGTGGGAGTCTTTCGTCAGCAACAGACTGGGACTGCTGAAGCTGCCGACAGACATCCAAGAAGCCCTGCGCCGGGGTCAGATCGAGTACACCAAGGCGCGAGCGATCGCCAAAGTTAAAGACGAGCCAGCCAGAAAGTTGCTTCTGGAATCTGCGATCGCGGAAGGTCTATCTTTAACTCAGATTAAAGAACGGATCGCAGATTTAAAGACAGAGACTTCAGCAGAAAAACCCGAAGAAAATCTGAAAAGCCAAATTAAGGGAGCTTTAACAAAAGCGAACAAGTCAAAAGTTTGGAGCGATCCAAAGAAGCAGAAGCGCCTCCAAAAAATTCTCACAGAGCTAGAATCTCTCTTAGTAGATTAGGAAAAATTTACCTATGCCGCATTCTAGCTAATCGCTACAACCCGAGTTGAGAGCAAAAGTTCAGCCCAAAAAACTGATAATTCCATTCAAAGGCAGAAGCGCTTGACACTTATTCTGAATTAAAGCTCCGCATTCTAGCTTCTGCCTTTAATCAGAAATTAGCTTGGCAGCAGTGAAGGAAAAATCAGCTTTTAGGTAGAGCTAGCTCAAGCTTACCTGTTGATAGATTAACACTTAGAACAGAACCAGAAAAATACCAACTCAAACCAAGTTTTGCGAAGGTTGATAAATATGGTACAAACTAACACTCTCTCAAACCGCAGCCAACTTTCACTGCCGGCAAACTCTCAAACCCTGTCCGGCTATTTTTTGACCAATTTTCAAAAGTCGCTCAACGCTTTTGCTCGCGCCTGGAATAAGTATCAGCCAAACGATTCACTCTCGAACGACAGAAAACAAGACTTATATTGGCTGGAATCAACACTGCAAGAGTACAAGATTTCCATCCACCCTTCAACCCGCAGCCAAGAGTTTTGGAAAGGTTACACGGATGGAAAAGAAAGCAGAAGAACCCTTTCTGACTCCGACTCGCCAAGAGTCGCACAAACCTTACTCAAAGCGAGCGCGAATCCCAAAACCACTCAAATCTACGAGTTGGGGATTCAAGTAGGATGGCGGTACGTTCGCCTCAAAGACTACTTGGTGCGAATCAGAAAGCAGCGAAAATTGGAAGAATCCAAGCAGGTTCAAGATTATCAACAATTTTTAAGTTTTCTTCGTCAAAAGGCTGACTTAGAAGATATGGACTCATTCGTAAGTTTTGGATGGAGAGGTGAAAGGAAGTTAGGGTAATGAGAGATAAACCCAGTAAAATCCTGGCAGTTGACGATGCAGCAGACAACTTATTGATCGTGCAGGCAATTCTCTCGGAAGAAGGCTACTGCGTCAGCACGAGTTCCAACGGACTTGATGCTTTAGCTAAGGTTGAGAAGTCACCGCCAGATTTACTCCTGTTGGATGTAATGATGCCAGAAGTAGACGGTTACGAAGTTACTTACAGAATTCGCTCAAATCCTCAACTTCCTTTTATCCCCATCCTGTTAATTGCGGCTGACAACTCAATGCCCATAGCAGATGGACTCGACTTGGGGGCTGATGATTTCGTTTGCAAGCCTATTCAAGTAAATGAGTTACTGGCTCGCGTCCGCAGCCTCCTCCGGCTCAAACACAGCATAGATGCGATGCTGGAAATGACAAAGGCACGAGAGGATTTTGTGGCTCGTCTTACCCACGACTTGCGGATTCCCCTAGTTGCCGCTGATAGAATGCTGACCCTGCTCAAACGAGGGAAATTCGGTGAACTGCCCATTCAAGCGGTAGAGGCGATCGCCACCATCGGCAGCAGCAACAAAAATTTGCTTTCGTTGGTCAATACTTTACTGGAGGTTCACCGATTTGAATCTGGTTGCAAGACTCTCGCGATCACCCCCTTTGACCTCAAAAAACTGGTCAAAGAAGTTGTCAAGGAACTGGACGCTGTGGCTATCGATAAAGGACTTGTCCTAACTTTCGACGAGCCTGACCCACAACCGTTGCGGATTGAGGGCGATCGCCTCGAACTCCGCCGAGTCATCACCAACTTAGTCGGAAATGCCATTAAATTCACGGATTTTGGTTGTGTGAAAGTCGTTGTCCGTCCAGATGCCAAGTCGGTAAGCATTAGCGTAGCAGACACCGGCCCCGGCATCAGAACCTCAGAACAAGCCACGTTGTTTGAAAGATTCCGCACCGGAAACCATGCTAGAGCAGGTTGCGGCCTGGGACTGCATTTGTCAAGCCGGATTGTAGAAGCCCATTCTGGCAGCATTGACGTGACATCAACGGTGGGCCAAGGCAGCACATTTACTGTACGGCTCCCCATCTCACTCTAAAAGTTTTGTTTGGATACAAAAGAGCGCATACGTTCTACCTTGGACACACTGGTGTCGCTGAAGTACAATTGTCCCTTTTTTAAACAAACCATGAATAAAATTACTGTTGCCTTAATTGAAGACCATCACCTGACAAGGGCGGGAATCAAAGCAGCTTTAGAAGACTGCGAAGAACTCGAATTTATCGGAGAAGCAGCTAACGGCCTGCAAGGGATAACTTTACTGGAGAAAACCCGGCCTGATGTAGCGATCGTTGATATCGGACTACCGGGGTTGGTAGACGGAATTGAACTGACCAAAAGGTTCAAAGAATACATACAAACTCCAAAAACCCCCAGCGTGGATAACCAACCGAAAGTGTTGATTTTGACTATGCAGGATAACGAAGAATCGGTGCTGGCAGCTTTTGCAGCGGGAGCCGACTCTTACTGCATGAAAGATGTCAGTTTTGAAAAGTTAGTGGAAGCCGTTGTTGAGACAAACGCTGGCGAAAACTGGATCGATTCTTCAATTGCCAGAATCGTTTTGGCTCGCATGAATAATCCTTTCAAGGAATCTGTTAATTCAGCAACTATTTCCACTGTGTCAATCAATGGAGTCGAGCCAGAATACAGTCAGTTGTTAATGGCGAACCCTTTAACAGAACGAGAAAAAGAGGTTATAGAGTTGATTGTCGAAGGTTGCAGCAATGAGGAAATCTGCAAGCAGCTATACATTTCTCTCGGTACTGTGAAAACTCATGTGCGTAACATCCTTAATAAGCTGTCTTGCGACGATCGCACTCAAGCGGCTGTCAGAGCCCTTCGCGCGGGTTTAGTTGACTAAATCCGCTTCAAGAGCAACCGCTTGGTGGATAATACAACAGAGACGTTCCAGCAATCTAAGCTATTTAGGCGAGGGTCGCGATTAGAGGAGATGCAGTGCCAGTTAATGCCGACAAACCACACTTGTGGAAACCCGATATTGCCCTGTCGGTAGACTTCTATAACAATTGGTTCATGCAGTTCGCTCCAAAAGCCTACCGCGACACTCGCATTGCTACAACTCAACAAGTTGAATCCGCCTTAGCAGAGACAGCCAATCTGACCAACATCACGTCCGCATTACTGCAACAGCATCCAGAGGTTTTGCCCATTTTACGCATGGCGGCAGCGCCGCCAATTGCGCGAGATCGCCTGATCGGTTTAGCAGGAGTATCGCCAAACCTGGTCAAAAATATGGAAGAGAAACAGCGAATTCCGCCCCGGGCAGACATTGCAACTCTGGATGCTGAACTCACAAAAATTAGTCAAATTATTGCACGGCTGCTCGACAAAGATATTTTTCCTTGGCTAGAAAGCGGACAGCAGCCAACTGATAGTGAAGTTCAAAAAGCAGCAACAATTGTAGCAGATCGCCTTTGCGGTGCTATTTCTGACCCTATCGTCCGCAACGCTCAAGAACGAAGGCAGCTTGCTATGATTAGGCAATGGCTGGAACAGCGCGGTTATTCCTACGTTAGAGGAGGAGCCGGATTAAGCTTTGAGACAATGCAACCGGGGACTTTCTCGTTTCGGCTCAATATCCCGGTACTTTTACAGTCCGGCAGCAAACAAATTAATATCCCTATTGACGTTGCGCTCGTGCCAATTGATTCTAGCCCTGGTGAATTCCCGTTATTGATTGAAGCGAAATCCGCCGGTGATTATACCAATCCCAATAAGCGACGCAAGGAAGAAGCTATTAAAATGACTCAATTGAGGAGTAACTACGGCAATAACGTGCGTTTTATTTTGTTTCTTTGCGGTTACTTTGACAGTGGCTATTTGGGTTACGAAGCGGCCGAAGGAATTGACTGGGTTTGGGAACATCGGATTGATGATTTAGCGTTATTTGAAATATGAATGTAACTGCAACAATTGAATTGACACGAATGTTGCGGCAATCGCAACTGGATGGAGCTAGAACTCAAGCTCAGCGAAATAAGCTAGGTCAGTTTGCTACGCCTCCAACACTGGCAGCAGATATTATCAAATATGCTTCAATGCTGTTGCCGTCAGATATTAAGATTCGTTTTCTCGACCCGGCTTTTGGTACAGGTTCTTTTTACTCGGCATTATTGCAGCAATTTGGGCGATCGCAAATTGTTAAAGCAGTCGGCTATGAAATTGACCCCCATTACGGAAACGAAGCGATTAAGCTTTGGAGTGACACTTCGTTACATCTGAATATCGCTGACTTTACGCAAGCGACACCACCTAACTCTGACGAGGAAAAAGCTAACTTAGTCATTTGCAATCCTCCCTATGTCCGACACCATCATTTGAATCGACTTGAAAAGCTGCGGCTGCAACAGCTAGCACAGCAAACAGCGGGAGTTAAACTCAGTCAGTTGGCTAGTCTTTACTGCCATTTTTTGTGCATTGCGGATGCGAGTATGGCTGTTGGCGGCTTAGCGGGGTGGCTGATTCCCAGTGGATTTATGGATGTGAATTACGGACAGCAAATTAAGGATTACTTGCTAAATCGCGTTACCCTACTGCGAATTCACTGTTTCGATGCTGCTGACGTGCAGTTTGAAGATGCACTCTGTACGTCAGCAGTGGTTTGGTTTAAGAAAGCTTTGCCACCTGCTAATCATGCTGTTGAGTTTACCTATGGAGGGAGTTTGACAGCATCTAAAATGTCGCTGATCGTGTCGGTGGAGTCGCTACGCAGTGCAGCTAAGTGGACTAAATTTGGACTGATGTCTGGTAGTGTGAATTCTCAAGAACAGCCGTTGAAACTTAAGGACTTATTTACTATTAAACGGGGGCTGGCGACGGGAGCGAACGATTTTTTTGTGTTGACACCAGAGCAAGTTTCTGCTTACAAATTGCCCTTTGAATTTCTCAAGCCAGTTTTGCCCAGTCCCCGACTGTTATCATTGGATGAAATTGAAGCAAATGACTTGGGAAATCCGATTCTCGATCGTCGATTATTCTTACTATCGTGCGATTTGCCCCCTTTGGAGGTGAAAGCTAAGTATCCGTCGCTTTGGGAATATTTGCAGATGGGAGTAAAACAGGGAATTTGTGATCGCTACCTGTGTAACCATCGTACTCCCTGGTATTCGCAGGAAAAGCGTCCTCCTTCCCCGTTCCTCTGTAGTTATATGGGTCGTCAGGATACTGGTAGAGGTAGACCTTTTCGATTTATCTTGAACCATTCAATGGCTACGGCTACCAATGTATATTTGATGTTGTATCCTAAACCTGCCCTTGCCAAAGCACTTTCAGGTAAGCCAGAATTGCTCAAAGAGGTTTGGCAGGCGCTCAATCGCATTTCTGATGAAGCGCTGATGGGTGAGGGTCGCGTGTATGGGGGTGGATTGCATAAGTTGGAACCGAAGGAATTGGGCAATGCTCTAGCTGAAAGGATTCTTGAGGTTTTACCCAAACGAAGCGTACCTGAGCTATAAGTAAGAACTGAGCACGATCGCTATCTGATGTTTCATGTCGGATGGTGTGGAGAAAAACGAGTGTTTGGATGTGTTATTAACATTGAAATGAGGATAATTGAGTTATCAAATTGAATACACTGACGCTGCTATTGACAATCTAAAATTTCTAACAACTCGGCAACAACGAACTGTATTAGATACTGTAGACGAACAACTAAAATATGAACCCCTAGTTGAGACAAGAAATCGCAAATCGATGGAACCTAACAGTTTAGCAACCTGGGAATTGCGGATTGGAAATTTACGGGTGTACTACGATGTAGAAGAAAATACAGTTTCTGTAGTCTATATTCAAGCAGTTGGAGTCAAGAACCGCAACCGAGTTCGGATCGGTCAGGAGGAAATTGAACTATGAAATCAGTAGAACTTGCACAAGCAACTGAATCGCTGGGTAAATATATTCAAGTTTTGGGAAAAGAGCCGTTGCTTGTTACCATCAAGGGAAATCCTGTAGCTGTCCTAACACCAATCGCCGACTTAGACAATTTACCCTTAGCAACAAATCCAGATTCGCTAATATTAATCAAAAAATCTTTGCAGCGACAACCGTCAGATTGTGCAGCATCATTAACCGATTATGTCCGTAGTTTGGGAAGAGAACCTACGATCGCAGCATTTGAAGGTAAACCTGTAGCTCTTTTGGTAGCTATAGCTGATATTGAAAGGGTTTCTTTAAGTAGCAATCCTCAGTTTTTAGAGATTATCGATCGCTCGAAACAACAGCAAAAAGCAGGTAAAGTTGTGAGTAGTGAGGAGGTGCGAAAGAAGTTAGGGTTAGGGTGAATAGGGAGGTGCGCTCGCGCTAATTTTAGTGGTCAAGAAGGGGCGCTCGCGTCTATACTCAAGTTATATCTGTGTTGAAGTAACACCCAATGGCTGAAAATACGGAAACTTATCGAGAGTTTATCCGAAAATTATTGAAAGCAGAACAAGATAGCAATAGCGATGTTGCCGTAGTTTACCCCATTCTCCGTCAAGGGCAACATCTCCTCAATGCAAGTTTTGTCGAGATTTTACAGCAATTGGTTGAGAATGCAATTGCCAAACAGCCAGAAGCAATTGAGTCAATCCTCCGCGACATTGAAAATTTGAGTATTGATATTAATCAATTTCCTCACGGGAAAAGAGCGAGTAATATTGAAATAGCTATAGAAGGTTATCAAATCGTTTTAAGTCATCGGGAACCTGGAAGCGAAAAATGGGCGCAAACGCAAAATAATCTGGCAAATGCCTACTATTCCAGAATAAGGGGAGAGAAAGCTAAGAATATCGAAAGCGCTATCGCGTCTTATACTGCCGCCTTAAAAGTCCGCACCCGCGAGGCTTTTCCCGAACAATGGGCAACGACGCAAAATAATTTGGCAATTGCCTACTCTGACAGAATCAGGGGAGAGAGGGCAGACAATATCGAAACGGCGATCAAATTTTACACTACCGCCCTGGATGTCTACACCCCCGAAGCCTTTCCCGAAAAATGGGCAGGGATGCAAAATAATCTGGCTGCTGCCTACTTTGACAGAATCCGGGGAGAGAGGGCAAACAATATAGAAACGGCGATCAAATTTTACACCGCCGCCCTGAATGTCCGTACCCACGAAGCCTTTCCCGAAAAATGGGCAATGACGCAAAATAATCTGGGAGAAGCTTACCGTGTCAGAATCAGGGGAGAGAGGGCAGACAATATCGAAACAGCGATCACATTTTACACCGCCGCCTTTGATGTCTACACCCGCGAAGCCTTTCCCGAAGATTGGGCAATGACGCAAAATAATCTGGCAATTGCCTACTCTGACAGAATCAGGGGAGAGAGGGCAGGCAATATAGAAACGGCCATCAAATTTTACACTACCGCCCTGGATGTCTACACCCCCGAAGCCTTTCCCGAACAATGGGCAGCGACGCAACATAATCTGGCAACTTCCTACTATTTCAGAATCAGGGGAGAGAGGGCAGACAATATCGAAACGGCGATCAAATTTTACACCGCCGCCCTGGATGTCTGCACGCGGGAAGCCTTTCCCGAACAATGGGCAGCGACGCAACATAATCTGGGAGAAACTTACCGTGTCAGAATCAGGGGAAAAAAAGTACAGAATATCGAAAATGCGATCGCATCTTACACTGCCGCCTTCCGCCTTAGAAGTTCGCACCCGCGATGCCTTTCCCGAAGATTGGGCAATGACGCAAAATAATCTGGCAACTGCCTACTCTGACAGAATCAGGGGAGAGAGGGCTGATAATCTAGAGAATGCGAGCACATCTTACACCGCTGCACTCTCTGTATTCACCCGTGAAGCTTTTCCGCAAAATCATGCTGAAACCTCATTTAATTTGGGGCTTGCCTATCGAGAAGTTCCCAACTTACAGTTAGCTTATGATACCTTTGCGGATGCGATTAATACTGTCGAGTTACTCCGAGGTGGGATTTATTCTGGCGATGAAACTAAGCAGAAATTAGCCGAAAAATACAACTCAATTTATCAAAATATTGTGGAAGTTTGCCTAGAACTAAAAAACTACACCGAAGCTATAGAATATGCCGAACGCAGCAAAGCCCGTAACCTCGTCGAACTTCTAGCTAACAAAGATATTTACCCCAAACGCGATTTTTACTCCTCCTTAGAACTTAACCAAACTCATTGCCAAGAACTCGATAGACTGCGGCGGCAAATTCCAGCCAAACAGAGAGAATTAGAAATACTCATCAGCAGTCGAGAGTCAGAGGAAAAATATCGCAACGAAATAGAACAACGGCGACAAGAATTAACTCAACAACAACAACAACGAGATGAATTACTAGCAGAAATCAACCAACTAGACTCTAGCTTTACATTTACCCAAAAAGTTGAACCTATCCCCTTCGAGGCTATCCAGAAATTACTACCAGATAACCAAACGGCCATTATTCAGTGGTATATCCTGGGTGACAGATTTCTTACCTTCATCATCACCCAATCCTCAGTACCAAAACTCTGGCAGTCCGAACCAGCCGATTTACAAGCCTTAAATCACTGGTTTGATGAATATTTGCAAGATTACGATCGCCCCTTAAAAACACATTGGCGAGACAACTTAGAATCCCGTCTCCATCAACTCGCTGAAATTCTGCATTTAGAAGACATCCTCAAGCGAGTGCCAGACAATTGCCAACAGGTAATTCTGATTCCCCATCGCTTACTTCACCTCCTTCCCCTTCACGCTATGCCCTTGCCTAACCAGCAGGACAAATGCCTCTTAGACAAATTTCCCAAAGGAGTTCGCTATGCTCCTAGCTGCCAGCTATTGCAACTGAGTCAAAAACAGGAACGCCCCTACTTAACCCACATCTTTGGCATTCAGAACCCCACTCAAGACTTAACCTATGCCAGCCTTCAGGTGCAAACCATTTGCCAGCACTTTGACTCGGCACAAGTTCTAGTAGAAACAGCAGCGACCAAAGTAGCACTGATTAACGATAATAATTATGCAAAGCAGCTACGCTCCACCCACTGCCTTCATTTCGCTTGTCACGGAGATTTCAACGAAAAATCCCCTCTGGAATCCTATCTGAAGCTGGCTAATAATGAACTCCTGAGTTTGGGAGAAATCTTTAGCCTCGACATCAATCAATGTCGCCTCGTTACCCTCTCCGCTTGCGAAACTGGCTTAACTGACCATACCAGCATTAGTGATGAATACATTGGTTTGCCCAGTGGCTTTCTATTTGCAGGTAGTCCTAGTGTTGTGAGCAGTCTTTGGAAAGTCGATGAACTGGCAACTGCCTTCTTAATGATTAAATTCTATGAGAACCTCAGAAAGGGTGAAAAAGGGGAAGCAGGAAATGTGGCGATCGCACTCAAAGACGCAAAAATCTGGTTGCGAGATTTGACGCATCAAGATTTTGAGAAATGCCTAGACGAATTCATGCCCCAAATCGAAGAAATTCTTACCAAACTTTCAAAAGGCAAGCGTCTCATCGCTGAGAGTTCATTGAAGCAAGTGCGCGATCGCCAACCACGACCTTTTGCCAATCCCTACTATTGGGCTGGTTTCATAGCTACGGGACGTTAGAATTCAGATTCAACCGAACCGCACAAATTTCTCAGGCCGATTTCGGACAATTTGAATAAACAAGCTACTGCTAGTGGCGCAGGAGGTGGCAGAATTTCTTTCAAAATATCTAACACATCTTTCAGATCGCTCCATCCAGCTTTTACTTCTGATTTACAAAGATGTTTCCTCGACTTCTCAACCAAATTCTCTAGCAAAGAATCTCCCATTTCAACGGGTTCCCCTGCACGACTGGCAATCAGCGTGGTCGCATCTTCTAAAATCCAATCGCACTCCTCAAGGGTATCCACAGTTTTTTGTAACTCTGGAGAGTCTCCTAATTCAGAACGAAACTTCTCAACTTCTTGTTTTGTAACTGTAGTCATGGAATGATTATTAAAATTAGGCTTGATTGTAATTAATCAGGTAGTTATCTGAGTCCAAAACCATTAGTTCAGCTAACTACTTTCTCGGTCTATCCCTAAACCTACGCTGCTCCGGTGGATCTACCCAAATTGTACAAAACCCCGAAGTAGCCGGACGCCCCGCCACCTCCAGTGTCACCCCCAGACGCTCGACTTCCTTCTTACATTCTAAATTAGAAAGACTATCCAAATTCCACTTCATCAAATTCCGAGCAAATTTCCCCTCAGCGCTAGTCGCCCACCGCAAAGCCTCCGCCTGCTCTTGAGTCAAATGAACTGGTTCCCCCGGCGCAAACCCTCCTTGCAACCAAAGTAAACCCATCCACCCCATCACAGCACCGGCACCTAACGCCACCAACAGGATACCCGCAGCCGGTATCAAAGCAAGAGCCGATGTTCTCCACCGAGTCAATTCCGTCTGACGCAGCAGAGAATTGACAGCCTCAGCAATTTGCCCCTCTTGCTTCTCAACCGCCACCCGCTCGTAACTCGCCAAAGTCTTATTAATCCGCCCCACCCACCGATCGAACGCTAACTCAAAATCCTCCGGTTTCGGACTCTCTTGAATCAGCACTTCCAATCGGCCAGCAGCCAACAAAATCAGAAAAATCGGGTCAGTTGGCTCAATTTTTCCCTTAAAAGCCAACTCCAAAACTTTGCGCCTGTACTCCTCAGATTGCCCCTCTAAAGCAATATCAAGCAAAGATTTAGTATCAACAGCACCATAACTCACGGCAACATCCCCGTAGTTTCAAACGCCTCATAAGCTGACAACATAAACGACTTAATCCGCTGCCTGCCCAACACACCAAGTTCCTGACTATTTCTTGCCAAATCAAAAGTTATCCCCTGAGCATCAATTGCATTCCTTTCCCGCGAATAAAACTTAGGAAAATCAATCACCTTCACCTCATACTTTTTAATCGCATTCTGCACCTCCTCCATCTCTTCCACAGAACTCCAATCATCCTCCAATCCTAAATTGCGGACAAGAACATGAGCAATCTTATTATCAAAATGCTTAACTGACTTCAAAAATAGCTGCACGCTATCATAACCCCCCGTGCAAATAAACCACTTGCAAAAACTAATGCGAGACTGCTTCCCCAACTCAATTAAATTGTTTCTTCCCATCCACTTAGTTACCAAAGGATAAACCTGAGCCGGTAAATTGACAATTACGCTCTTCTCAAACGCCAATTCAAAAATCCGATCCGCTTCGTAAAACTTCTTCTCGTCCTCGCTAAACAGAGCTTCACGGCATACGCTCTCATAGATTCGAGATACATCAGGATTAGAGCGATCGGTATCTACGGCAAAAAACGGAAAATTCTTATCCAAGAAATACTGAATCAAAACCCTAGCAAATAAACTCTTACCAACCCCACCTTTCTCTCCATCAATCAGATGAATTTTAGTAGCAGACTTCTCAACCTTCTCTAAGCCACACTCTTTGAAACCATTCGAGTTTTCTGTCGCTGTACCCATACCTGCATCTCCTCCTTCATCAACCTGTTTAACCACAGAATCTGTTAGCTGAACTTGATACTTAGAATTCCTACTTCTACTTGCCATATCTCAATCCTCTATTTCACGTTTACTTTCTAACAAATCAACACTTGAATCCTAATCAAGCGAATCCTGAATCATCAAAATCCTCTAATTCAAACAAGTCATCCGCAGTCAATTTGCTAGGGTCATGGTGAGAACACATCAAACTAGCACCGTTCAGCATAGACCTGTCTGCCTCTTCAATAACAGCAGGTAATTCTCGCGAAGATGGTATTGAAGAAATAGGCATTCCCCCTATATGAATAGGAGGATATTCAAGCCCGCCTCGCTCGCGCAAATAGAGAGCTTGCTTTTCCAGAACATAGACGGCGTTTTTAAATAACCGCCCTAAAATAACAGGATCGATATCCCCTTTTTCCAGATATGCTAACGGCAACCAGTAAGGGCGCAGAGCTTGAAGAATCATTTCTCTCGAAGGCAGCAATAAATTGCCTTTAATATAGGACATCAAAACTCCATCAGGAGTAGATTTAAAAGGCTGATAGCGCCACAAAAACTCAACCCTTTCTTTTTCCTTAGCCATGAGCAACTATCTCCTTAAAAGCGGAATCTTTTGACCCACAAACAGCGTCTTCCCTTACCTGAGAATTGAACTGCTTTTTCAAAGTACCCTTGAAATACGAAAACATCCCATAGACATCATTGAGTCGATTTTCAAATCCTTTCTTTGTCAAAATAGATGGCAAAGCAACTTCCGCATTCCAAATAATCGGGAAGCGATCGTAATGTTCGTTTAACTCCTTTTTGAGATAATCAGCCGTCCCACCACAGAACACCAATTCATCGCAATCCGGCGGCAAATTCTCATCCAACCAACTGGTGAGACTCCGCACATATTCAGGCCGCGCCTCTTTGATTGCTGCTATCATCTGCTGCACTTCTTCCGCCCGCCCTTGCTTAGTCGTGCTGCGAGCCAACCGCATCAAAGAAACGGCCTTAAACTCAGATCCCGCTGCGGCGATCGCCGCAGTCAATCGCTCAGCAGTTTGCCCTGAAGTCCTAGCTACCACTCTCTCCACCATGCGGATGAAGCCCAAATCGCTCGTTTTTCCCGGCCTGACATCTCCCCGCTGAACAACCAGCAGGCTAGCATTGCGGTAGCCAATCATCGCGATCGCGCACACCCGCTCTTTCAAAACAGAGCCGACTTTCTTGTTGTGCATCAGGTAAATGCCACCCCCCTCTGGCTTGCAGTTAAACGCCAACAATTCCACGCTCATCTGACCCGTAGGAGTTTGATAATCCGCTAAAGCTTCCCGCAGCACCCGCTCGAACCTCCCCCGGTCTTCATATTCGCCCGGTGGCAACAACACTGCGATCGCCGCTGTAAATTTCGCAGGCAAATTCAGCTTTTCCTTAATCGCCCACATCCCAGCCAGAGTTTTGTGCAGCGCCCTCTCGTATTTGAGCTCCGAAAGGCCGGCATTGGCGTGAAACCTCTCTTTTGCCAAATACCCCACTGCCCTGTAATCGTTTCTAAAGGCAACCCAAGCCGTATTCTCAGGCTCGGCTGACCCCAATTGGTCTCTGCCGTAAGCCAAAATAGATTCCTGCGGTACAGATACGACCTCCGGTTCCATGCAGAGCAATCGAATTTGATTCTTTGTCCCTGCGTAGAGAATTTTGGTAGCTGACCCCCCGTAATCGCAGGCCGCGATCGCTTGAGGCCAGATGGTTTCGATAGTAGTTTCGCTCATATCGCAGCTCTTCCTAATTGAAGTTTCAAGAGTGGTAAAAAAACAGCCCTGTACGCTTGGGCGTGCAGAAATAACCCTTACGCTTCAGCCAAGTGCACCTCAAAAGAAGGCTGTAAAACAACAGCTATTCAAGGATTAAAACGCACTTACTACTTATTAACCCTCGTAAAACCTCGCCTCCCTCAGCCAGTTGTCTGAATCCCAGCACCCGCAAAAATCGGACTCACGGCTTAGGCTTTGACACAGCTTTTGGTAGCAAGCTGTGTCAGAGGTGCGTGCAAACTGCTTTCTATAACGGGGTAGCACCCCTATGAGGAGAGCGCTGCTGCCAGCCTGTCGCTGTTCAATGGAAAATTTTCCATTAGACAGACATCTCGAAAAAAGATGTAGAGACAAGGGCGATCGCGTATGCAAGCAAAAGTGGAAGAGCACGCATCATTGATTTTCGGAGATGTCTATTGGAAATTCCCACCCCTGTTAAGTTCAGCCAAATCTGGCTCTGGGCCACAGTGACAATGGAAAATTTTCCATTGGAAATTCCCACGCCTGTTGAATTCAGCGAAACCTGAGTCTAAGCCCTAGTGGCAAGGGAAAATTTTCCATTGGAAAGACTGACATCGAGTTGCCATGCCTTAAAGCCCCTCCAGGCAACAAGCGATCGGCAGGTGGCTGAGGCGCAATTGCCCTCCGTGCACGCTACCCGATCGCAGCCGAAGGATAAAGTTCGTTACTCCAACACCAAATAGCGAGCAAACTAACCATGTCGAGCTCCAAACGAATCAAAAGAATAGCCATATACCTAACGCCAGAAGAACTTCAACTTGCTGAAGCAATGGCTAAAAATCTCCAGGTAAGTATCAGCGGTCTATTCCGATACCACACTTTTAAACAACAACATCAACCAGCTTTGTGCCAAAAATTAGCAGAACTTAACCTCCGGCTTAAACCAATTGCTATTGCTACAGAACAAGCATTATGGATGGGGGGGGAAATTACACAGCCAGCCAACTTTGAGGAACTTATTGAGGAAACTTTGGCACTGCTCAAGCAAGTACAGCAAAAGCAAATGAACGTCCAATTTCTAATGAATTTAAGCGAAATCGAGGAAAATTCAGAATATCCTAGCGAAAAATGTTAATAAAACTATCCACAAATCATCACTTTTGGGCTACACACTTTTTAAGTTTAGTAAATAATGATTGGCAAGCAGAAAATCGGTAAAAGTTTTACTCCATTGCTCAATTACCTCTTCTCCAAAGAAGGAGCTTCACTGATTGGAGGAAATATTGTAGGAGAAAATGCCCAGGAATTAGCTGCGGAGTTTCTCTTCTCCAAACAACTCAATCCTAGAGTTGAAAAACCAGTTTACCATGCCACCTTAAGCGTACCTTCTGGCGAGTATATTCCCGATGCCAAATGGCGGGCGATCGCTCTTGATTACCTAGAAGGAATGGGACTCGATCAAAACCTATTTGCCATTATCCGCCATACCGACCGCGAACACGACCATATTCATATTGCAGCCAGCCGCATCAAATTGGATGAAAAAGGAACTTGTGTATCGGATAGCTGGAATTACCTACGTAGCGAAAAATTGATTCAAGAATTGGAAGAAAAGTACGACTTGACAACAGCTTCCCGCAGTTTTGATAAACAACGTCGTTCTCCCACAACTGGCGAACACCGACGGTTAGCAAGAACGGGGGAAATCAGCACGCGAGAACAACTGCAAACAGCACTAGATCGAGCAACCAGTGACAGTCCCGCGCTTGTTCTTTTGATTGACCGACTCAGCGAACAAGGTATTAGTGTAAAAATAAAACCTACCCCCGCAGGTGAATTAGGCATTAGCTACAAATTAGAGAATATCGCTTTTAGCGGCACTCATTTAGGCAAAGCTTACACCTTCAAAGGACTTCAAAAATATAAAGGAGTCAGTTATTCTCCTGACATAGATTCGGAAGCTGTTGCACAATTTCCAACTGGAACCTCTAACCAGATTTTACAAACAGGAAACTGTAAACCTGATGGGGACGGAAACACAGATAGTGACACCACAGGCAATACTGACATCAATAGCACCGGGAACAATAATTTACCCCCCAACAGGAATATTAACCCAGATATTTACACCATAGAAGAAGAAAACACCACCAATATTTCCGATGTTGAAGAGAGTGCCACTGATTCTTTAAATGTTGAGTCAGAAGATGTATCCCTGGATGAACCATTAAATCAAGAGACAAACGAACCAGATTTAACTCTTCACTGGCAATCCGTGCGAGAAAGGCTGGTAGAAAATGCCTGCCTCCCCTCCGACTTGATAGACCTGTTACACGATAAAGGGTGGATAGATATAGATGACCAAGCCCTTGCTGTGTTTACTCTCCGCACGCTTACGGGAGATTATATGGGAACCTCCACTTGGGAGTCAAATGGAACATTTTCCATTGGTAGTAACGCAGAAACGTCACTTGGAAAAGACAGCGAACAAGGTATTTTCTGGATAGCGACTCAAAACGATATTGAAAGAGCCGTTATTGCCAGCAATCCGGTGGAAATGCTGTCTGCGATCGCTCTCGACCCCGATTTCAATCGCAGAGCGACTTTGTATTTAAGCATCGATGCCATATCTTCCTTGCCAACAGAGTTTCTTATAGACATTCCCGCTATAGTAGTCGGTTTGAAAGGAGACGAATTTGGAGACAAATTATCCCAAGAAATTATCTCGATATTACCTCAAGCTAAACGAATAAACCCTGGTATTGATGGGTGGAATGGGATACTGATAACCGATGTTCAAGAAATGGAAACCCAATCAGATGAACTTGATCAAACAAGCGATGTGCCAAAGGAAACGCTATGCGAGCGCAATGCTGGTGTGAGCTTAGATTAGCAGGTTAAATTCTGATGTCAATGCCCACAGCCCGCGCTATGCAAAGAAGTGATAACTGCGGCTATTATAGCAGGTTTAAATGAGTTATGCAACGGTCATGTGAGTATCTTGCTCGCGGTTTGTGCAAGATGCCCATACTACAATTCAAATAAATGATTTAGACGTACTATATAACACTTTTTACCTCACACATAAAAAGCGCTAGTTTCTTCTATTATTTCCTTAAAATAAGAACTGACTTTGCGATAAATTATCTCGATTTCATTGAATTAATGAAGGTAAATTTTCGGTTCAAGAAGCCCTTGATTATTTTTGAAACAAGAGAAGTATTGGTTTTACTTTCTCGCTGCTAACGCAGCCACACGAGCAATTTCAACTTATTAAATCCCATGAACCTGCATTTACCAATTCATTATCTGTCAGGGTTAAGCAGAAACAATTGCCGACTGCTTGAAAAACTTGGCATTACCAGCATCCTCGACCTACTGCTTTACTTTCCTCGCGACTACATCAAGTATCGACGAGTCAAAATAGCGGGCTTGCAAATAGGGGATTCTGTCACAATTGTGGGGAAGATAAAGAAACACGAAATTATCAGTCCACCTAAAAATCCTCGGTTAACAATCCAAACGCTTATCGTCAAGGATAAAACAGGTAACATAGCCTGCAAGCGTTTCTTCAATCATCCTTATTATCAATCTCAACAGTGGAGAAACGAGCAAATTTTGATGTACGTTAATGGAAGCATTGTTACTGTATCGGGGGTAGTTAAGGCAGATCGCTATTATGGGATGATATTAACTTACCCTGAAATTCAACTAATTGATTTAGACCAAGTAAGAGATACGAAAAACTCAATTATCCCGATTTATCCATTAACAAAAGGAGTTAGCAACGAAATCGTTCAAGAAGCAGTATCCTCAGCTTTGGAAATGACTGAGCTACTAATTGACCCCCTACCGCAGCATCTCCGACGAAAATGTGGTTTGATGGAATTGCAGGAGGCGATCGCAAATATCCACCAACCTCCAAACGAACCCCAACTAGAAGCTGCCCGCCGTCGCCTGGTATTTGATGAATTCTTCTATCTTCAGCTATCATTTCTCGTGCGTCGCCATCGGCTTTTGGCGCGATCGGCTCTTACAAAAATAACTCCTGCTGGCCCTCTAATCCAACAGTTTTACTCTCAACTTCCCTTCTCGCTTACCTCAGCTCAAAGTAGGGTCATTAACGACATTCTCAACGACATGACTTCCAAAACGCCGATGAACCGACTGGTACAGGGGGATGTCGGTTCTGGTAAAACAGTTGTTGCTGTCGTTGCTATCCTCGCTGCCATCCAGTCTGGCTACCAAGCGGCACTTATGGCACCTACAGAAGTGCTAGCCCAACAGCATCACAGGAAGATTGCGACGTGGTTTGAACGCCTTGGCGTTTCTGTTCAATTGCTGACGGGTTCTACCAAAACCGCCAAGCGCAGAGAAATCCACGCCCAATTAGAGACGGGTGAACTTTCACTATTGGTAGGAACTCACGCGCTGCTGCAAGAGAAGGTCAACTTCAACAAACTCGGTCTGGTAGTCATCGATGAACAGCACAGATTCGGCGTGCAGCAGCGACAAGATTTACTCAACAAGGGAAATAGACCTCACGTTCTGACGATGACGGCGACTCCTATTCCGCGTACTTTAGCATTGACCTTGCATGGGGATTTAGATGTCAGTCAGATTGACGAGTTACCGCCAGGGCGACAGAAGATTCACACGAAAGTGCTTAATAAAAGCGCTTCAGCATACGATTTAATCCGCCGCGAGGTACTTCGAGGTCGTCAGGCGTACATCATCCTTCCCTTGGTGGAAGAATCGGAAAAGCTAGATTTGAGAGCAGCGGTAGCAGAATACGATCGACTCTCAACGGAAATCTTCCCCGAATTCAAGGTAGGATTGCTGCACGGTCGGATGACATCTGCCGAGAAAGATGAAGCGCTCAACTCATTCCGCGACAACAAAACTCAGATACTCGTTTCTACCACTGTGGTTGAAGTGGGCGTGGATGTTCCAAACGCTACAGTGATTTTAATCGACCATGCCGATCGCTTTGGCTTAGCTCAACTGCACCAGTTAAGAGGTCGCGTCGGTCGCGGGTCTTACCGTTCCTACTGTCTACTGCTCAATACCAGTAAAACAGCAGAAGCCAAGGCACGTCTTGAGGTGTTGGAAAAATCCACCGATGGGTTTTTTATCTCCGAGATGGATTTGCGGTTGCGGGGGCCGGGAGTTGTGATGGGCTACCGTCAGTCAGGAATTTCGGAATTTGCTTTGGCGAATATACTGGATGATGAGGATTTGCTGAATTTAGCTCGTGAAGTGGCAGTAGCAATTGTTAAGAGTGACCCGAATTTAGAAGGGCATCCATTGATGGTTGCAGAAATCAAAAGACGGGGGCTGACGAATTGGAATTGCGCTCTCAATTAAAATTGTTATAACCCGTTTTTTAATTATAAGCTGTTGTGCATCTAATTTGGCAGTCAATTTTTCTACAATTATTGTGGAAGGGGCAGGATATCCCGTCTCTGCATTCAATTTAAATGCGTAGCAGCTTAGGAGGCTTTGATTGCTCAGCAGGGATAAGAAATTCTATTCAGTTAATAATTGCCAATCTGCAACAAGACGCCAAATAGAATCAGCGAAAATTTGAGAGGTTTCTCATGACTTACACCGCGCAACAACTTCTAACTTTTGAAACATTCCTCGCTCAATATGGTGACAACCCTCGCTACGAACTTGCTGACGGAGAATTAATTGATATGGAACCCACCGGACCCCACGAAACCGTCAGTGGTAAACTGGCAACTCAAATCGGCATTGCGATCGCAACCGAAAAACTACCCTGGTTCATTCCCCGCACTTGTTTAATCCGTCCCTTCGCAGATACAGTTACTGCCCGCCGTCCCGATATTGTTGTGTTAGATGAAACCGCCCTCGCCAACGAACCTCTCTGGGAAAGAGAACCTGTGATTACCTTGGGGCGATCAATCAAATTGGTGGTAGAAGTCGTCAGCACTAACTGGGAAACCGATTATGCCCGAAAGGTTGAAGAATACGCTTTTCTAGAGATTCCTGAGTATTGGATCGTTGATTATCGCGGTTTAGGGGGAGTGGCTTTTATCGGTAAACCCAAACAACCGACGGTCACGGTTTGCCAACTGATTGGCGAAGATTACACCCAACAACAATTTCGCCTGAGTCAGCCGATTATTTCTCCTCTGCTAAAGAGCTTACAACTTCGTCTCGATGATATTCTTCCTCGTTAATAGAATATCCTGTGTAAGGATTCAGGTCTAAAAACTTGCGGCTCCAACGCTTGTCTGGCAAGGGTTTTAGGGCAAAATAAGGGTTTTTGTCTTTCGTGGTCAATTGTCAATAGACGAGGAAAAATGACAGTTTTTCGTGGCTTATTGAGAATAGAGATTGATTTAGTATCAAGCTCCATATCTAAAGTCTTTGCCCAGCAAGGAGTTCAGTGACCTGAATCCTTACTATCCTGTAATCAGTTTAAACCCTGTTACAAAGACTTTACGCCCACTTTCCTTACTTGAGTGAAGGCCAATTTTTCCGTGCCGAAAACGTAAATTATAAGTAAGAGTTACGGAATTTAGTCTTAGCCATATAAATAGCTTCCTTGACTGTCCATTGCTTATGCGGAAGCAAATCAGCAACATTTCCGAACTGAACTAAACCTCTATAATCGCCCGTGATTTGAGCAATGATTCGGGCGATTGCCTTACAACACGAATCCGGGTATTTGACAACTTGCAACTCAGAAAACCGAATCACTACCCAATTTCTCTCTAAAAAAAACTGATTGCGCTGATTGTCTTTATCCCTATCCACACAATGATGAGGCTTTCCCGTTCGCCCCTCATAAGGTTCATCAATCTCGATATCTATAGCTAAACCAGTCGGTTTATGAACCAAAATAAAGTCAGCGGTGTAACGAAAAGATGTACCGGGTATAGGAAACTCACCACCCATACAGAAGTCATAAAAACCAGAGAAATAACGACATAAGTAAATAAAAAATTGCTTTTCACTTACCCCTTGCTGTACTCCTCCCTTACTCTGACTTGCTGGCTGCTGAATATTTTCTCTCAAAGAAATATTAAACAGCTTAGATCGTTCCTGCAACAGAGAATTATATTGCTCAGTTTCCTTGTGATTTAGCTGCAAGCGACACAATTGATAACTTTCGTATTTGGATAATTGTTGTTGGTAGTCAGCCAGTCGTTGCTTGTAGCGATCGCGTACTTGAAAATCAACAAACCGCAGATAAGCAAAAGCCGCTGCTGCACTAACTGAAGCACATACCAGCGATGAACAAAAAGCTATAACGCTCATACCAAACCGCCAGTGAACCAACATTACCACCACAGCACTGGCTATCCAAAACTGAATCACTAAATAGTAACGAGAATTATTGAAAACTGGCAGTCGCGGCGGAAAAGGCATTTTTTTTGTAGAAGAAGCACTTTCTTCCAAAATAGGTATCGGGTTATCCGCGCAGAACTGACGAATTGAATCGGGGATAAGAATAACTGGGTAAAAGCCTCTTATTTGGCTCATGGTTATGCTTTTTGTAGGCGATGTACAAGCTCAAATTATGTATATTTTCAACTTTTAACTTACTAAATATGCGCGTCGTATCCCATCAGTCCAAGGAATTACACACACCTCTACCTAATTTCCGATGTCATCGACTTATAAATGGGCTAACGCCCACCTTTTTGGGTGAAAATAATAATTTGGTACGCCACTACTTATGCCTACAAATCAGCCCAATAATACACAAAGAATTGCCACAGACCGTCTCAAATCCACGCGGGAAAAACTGACTAGAAAAATCAAATTGGCATTGAAGACTGCAACACCAGAAGAAACTCTGGAAGTGTGGATGCTAATGAAACAGCAGGAACTCAAGAGAACGACTCCTGGGTTATCGGAACAACAGATGGAAAGCGTAGTAAAGTCGCTAATCCTAGAACTAGGCTATGACATCATCGCTACCTCCACTACCTTACCTGCTGCATCGCCAGAACCAGAAGTTCAGACAGATGAAAGCGAAGTGGATGACGCGGATGAGGATAACGATGCTGATTTCACTAACGACGATCTTGAAGGCGACGAAGATAACTTTTCAGAAGAATTATCAGATGTATCTGAAGAAAAACTTCCTTCTCGCAAGCAGCGGGTTCCTGCTTTGAAAAAAGTGGAAAGCTTAAGGGCTTCTACGCGAAATGGAAAGCACTATTAAGGTTTGTTGACTTTGAAATTCTAGACGAGGTTTTACACAACCGTGTCCATACAACAATGTGAAGCTGACGACACAACAAATACACTCATTTCCTACACTAATACTTCTTTGCTGGGAAGAGTGAATTTCAAATCCGACTCCCTAGAACTTATCCCAAAAACGGAAATTTTGGAAGTAGGCGATGATGACATTGACTCTAAGAGTTTGGAACACGAACTCACGCCAGAAACGCTAGCCATACTCGCTAGCATTGAAACTTTTGATGAGTATTTTCATTGTTGCGGAAGGTGGTAACTAATGTATTTAGCCAAAGATTCGTTAGCCAGATATTCGATACAAGCAGTCGAACTCTGGAATCAATTGGAAACTGCTGAAACTCCCGAAGAAGAGGAAACTATCCTCAAACAACTCTGGGAAATTCAGACAGACCAGGAAATTGTTGTTGACACTCAAGCCGAACTAGCAGACCAACTAGATGCTGAAATTTGTGCCGTAAAAGCACGCTTAAAACACTTAGTAGAACTGCATAATAAGGCAATTGAACGACTGGAACGGTGGCGCAACAGTCTAGATAAAACCCTGCTACAATTTCACTCAATGGGAGTAATTCCTACAGAGATTGTGGGGCGCTCGCGTCACATCCGACTCAAGGAAAATCCGCCGAGTTGCGAAGTGTTAATAAATCCTTGTGATTTGCCAACAGAGTACCGCACAGAAAAGCTAGTTGTTACACCCAACAAACGCAAAATCCTAGCAGATTGGAAACAAGGCATTCCCGTTGATGGTACTCGAATTGAGCGTAAACTCAGAGTGGAATACGGAATCGTGCCATCAAATCTGACCGCTGCCACTGAAGTAATTTCTAATCGTGCATTAAACTCTCAGGAAACTCATTCTACCACACAGAAGACTGGGCGTAAAGAAAAAGCGCTTCCTAAAAACACTGATACTTCTAATAAGAAGGTGAAAGCAAGAGTCGGCTAGCAGAAGGTTTTCAGACAAAAGATTGGGGAGATTTCACTAACCGCAGATAGCTATTATATGCTATCTGCTAACCTTTTTTTGAATTAATCTAGTATAACTATTTCCATGAAAAGACACAATAACCACTCGTTTGACATTTCAACATTTGATAGAATTACTTACCGAGTTTATCGAGGTAAACTTATCATGTTGATTCAGGAAGGAGACAATCACCTTGATATATCTTTTCCCATAAAAGATGGGCGATTATTCGTAATCCTTGGTTCTATGCGAGCCGCTGTCGCTGAAGCAATGACCGATTACTTGGAAATAGAAGCCTACGCCGATGAACCCCTTTTACTACTAAGTGGAGGTTTGAACAAAAATGATTTTAATTAACACCAGTTAGGGGGGCTATCGCCCAGATACACTATGATAAGCTATTAAATAACACCGCTCAAATGAAATGGTTAACACCAAAAAATGTAGTCGTTGCTGCCAGTTTATCGGTAACGAGCGAAGAGTTAATTGAGTATACAATTCAATCTGAAGATGAAGAAACTATAGAGGAGAGATTTCAAAAAGTTGGGCTGCTATTTGACCGAACTCGCTGGCAAGCTCAAAAACCTTATCTAGCTCTACTCTCGCCAGCTAAAGTTAAAAAACCAGTCGCTACTGAATCATCAACCTCTGCGAACGATTTAGACTTCATAGATGATGAAAAATGGGCAGAGGAAGATGAAGAAAATACTCTGTCTGAAACCGAAGAATCCAGCAATTTACAATCCGAACCTCAAGAAGAACCTTATATCTTCGATAAATGTATCGTCGAACTGCACCTAACATTTAAACCAGATGATGGTCATTCAGAGGGACGAATTGTAATCATTTCAGCAAGCAGTCACGGCGATTTTCCTGTTAGCCAAACGATAAGGGAGTCATCCTTGGGAGAATTACCGCCTCCTCTAAAAGAACTGCTGAAGGAACTTGTAGCAGATTTTCCCAATCGCCAAGTGCGGCGACAGATTGCTAATGCTCGCAATCAAAAGAAAAGAACTACTAATCCAAATAAACCTAGAGGCGAAGCAAGTAGCACCATTACGCCTACAGAGTCTAAAACTACTGGAACGCAACTGACATTATTTGGGATTTGAACAATATACCTACTTTTGAGAGAAAGAGAATGACTTCAACAAAGAAAGTGCTTATTTCCTTTGAGGGACAACAACATCCTGTCGATGAGGACATAGCAGGTGATGATAATGAACTGCGTAAACTGCTAACAACTTATTACCCAGATTGCGCCAACGCCGACATTATTAGAAAGCCCGGAGAACTGATTACAGTAGCTAAACGCAACGGCTCTAAAGGAGTAAAATAACCATGAAGATGACTCCTTTAGAATCCCTCATCAATGCACCAGAAGAAGTTAATCCTGCACTATCTATGTGTCGGGAACTACAACGGTTAGAGCTTTCGGGAGAACTCGATAGCGCGACTATGAAAGAAATGGCGAACGCTATTGAGTTAGCTATTTCAAAAGGGACAGACGACGTGAGAGCAGTTGAGCAAACCAAGGAACGACTGTTAAATAGTCGCTCTGTAGCTGGTGCAGTTCCAATGGGGTTTTGATATGGCTGCAATTTGGAATGCTAAATCCGCTTTGCAAATATTACAGCGGTGCCAACCAATCACCGACTTTAAATCAGCAACCGATTATTTGTGGACTAAGCTGAACACTTATCAGCTACTCACTCTTTACCAGGAATTGTTTCCTTTGGAATGGGAAAAAAGCCAATCCGAACTCTACTCTGAAGATGAAAGTCACAGTCCGAAGGAGTTGGAGTTTATTTCGCTAGTTAGCGAACATCTGTTTCCCATTGACGACATAATTATAGAGGGTGCTTATGAAGAGCGCCTCTATCAAATTCCTGTCTCGCCTAAAGGAATAGATTGGCAAGACCATGAAGAAGGAATTGACGCATTGCGAAGCGGATGGCAGAGATTACTCCCGCTTTCCCAGTCAGGTAGATGGTGGTTGGAATCCGTAGCAGGTGATAAAGGGGAATCGTGGTACGAATGCACGTTTGGATACAGCTTGAAAGACATTGCACATCCCGAACAAGTTAATTTTAAACTTCTTAAAAGATTAGCCCGTCGCGTTGCACCTCCTATCAGCGATTTGCCTACAGCATTAGCACTCCTTGACTTGGAAACAGGAAATATTTGGCTAGACCAAAGTGTTTGCTGTGAAAGTTACTGGAATCGCAATTTTGAATCAAGACCCTGGACAATTGAAGACATTAAATTCCTAGCTAGTGAATGGAAAAAAGCCACTCAGCTATTAGATAAAGCCTGCGAATTGATTGACTGGATTGAATCTGACCCTAACACCAATTTTTCGCACATCTTAGCATTATGGAATCTGACATTGCATCTGAAATAATTCGAGAGGTACTAGAGGTTGCCCCGCGAAAGTTGTCCGCTATTCAAGCCGAACTTCTCTTTATTGAGGGCGGTACTTACATTTTTCACTATCAATCGGGGGATAGTTCCAAGTACAAATGTCTGTCTCCAGCAACTCTGCGAGCAGCTTTTGCAAATACACCCATTGATTCGGGTTGGATAAACCCTGAATCGGGGATAGTACGTTGGGGAACTGGCAGCGCCGGGGAATGGACAATTAAATTTGTACCACCTCAGAAACACGAAATAAATCTGTTGGAATCAAAGCACTTGATTCCTTTACCAGCAATGGTGTTTTTGGGGTTGAAATCTGATTACTGGGTTTGGGCAATTAAAGGCTCGAAATTTGACCCAGAAGCAGAAGCTTTTCACGTTCCGCTACCCAATGTTTATTTGCATTCCTATCAACCTTGCGGACGCATTTGCTGGGGAGATAATAAACCGCCTGTAGCTGCGCCCAATACGATTACAAAAGCTTGGAAAATGTTCATCTCTAGTCCTTTCAACGGACATTTGAGTGATGGCAAATCTAGGGCCCAACCCAGTGATGTACGCGGACAACTCGAAAAAGCGGTTAAACGTTCATCTTACCCTGTTAAAGATTTAATTGGTACCAAGCAAACAATTGCCAAATTAGTTGCAGCAATAACTGATGATTGAACCACCAAACCCTAATCCCTACCAGCTAGAATTGGTCGATTATAAGATTGTCAAACTCGGAGAAAATCTGCCGCTTCACTCTAGCAGTATGTTCGAGTATCTGATTGGCAGCAATGGTATTTTTGTTAGAGCAGTTAGACCTGGTTTAGAAGTAATAATCCCGGTGGAACTTTTTACCGCCTCAATCAGAGGATTAGAACGAATTGAACCTTTAGTCCGATTAACTCCCGGACGAATACCTCAGCAGATACTCATCCAAATGTGGAAGGAAAGTTGTATTGCCGCGCTTGCAGAAACGCCGTTAGAAATCACTTTCCACATTCATCAGGAACAAGGACAATGGCAACTTGTAATTCCACAGCAAACGCAAAGTTCTGCTAAATGCAAAGCGATTGAATACGGTTTAGATTCCTCCTACATTAACGCCACTGTAGAGGCACATTCGCACAATCGGATGGCGGCTTTCTTCTCTGGTGCTGATGATGCAGATGAAGGGGGTTTCCGCATTTTTGCAGTTTTGGGGAAAGTAACTGAATCGAGTGCTGAAATTATTTGCCGCGTGGGAGTTTATCGGCAATTCTGGCACATTCCTGCTGACTGGATATTTGAATTACCGAGTTTCATTGTAGATGTCACAGTTGGCGGAGAAAAAGACGATTTGATTGATAAATTCTACTCCAGTTCTGTTGCGCCATCTTTGTTAGATGACCCTATCGAATTGTAAACAACATTTGGAGATTTACCCCATGTTTAATTATGATTATCTGGAAGCTTCGCCTTTGATTGTCAGACAAGCTGATTCGATTGATTTTTGGCTAATTGGGGCGGGAGGAACTGGTTCTTGGCTGTCTTACCATATTGCACGACTGGCACGGAGTTTGGGCAAGTCGGGGAAGAAGGTGCAGTTTGCGATCGCAGATCCCGATCGAGTTGAAGAAGCCAACATCAGCAGGCAAGCTTTCTGCGATAAGGAAATCGGACTGCCCAAGGCGCAGGCTCTAGCGTTTAGATACTCTATCGCTTGGGGAGTTGACACGACGGCTTTCGTGCAGGTATTTGACCCCAAGCTAATCCGCTACGCCTACGACAAACTGACCATCCTGGTGGGGTGCGTGGATACAGCAGCCGGGAGAGCGGCAATTAATCAGGCTCTGGAGTTAAACCAATTTTACAGCCGTTCTGAAATTCCCCGCGTGTGGTATCTCGATTGCGGAAATCATGCAGCAGCGGGACAAATTTTGCTGGGCAGTTCTTTGGAAACTGACCCGGACTTCTATAATTTTGGGGGGTTGGGATGTGCTAGGCTGCCATCTCCGGTGCTCCTGGCTCCTGACCTTTTGAAACCGAAACCTGAAGAGTTGACAAATAATCTATCTTGTGCTGAGATGGCAGTGCTGAATGTGCAGAGCGAGAGCGTGAATCTTCGAGTGGCGGCTGAGGCGGCGGATTATTTGTACCGGATGGCTGCGGGCAATCTCAAGCGGTTTGCGACCTATTTTGATTTGGAGAGTGGGACGGCGCGATCGATTTATATTACTCAGCAGTCTGTGTGCGCGGTGGTAAAAGCGATCGCAAGTGAAACTATAATACCATGCTAACCTTACTCCAAAAGATATTTTTGATGCCTCAAATTGTCCAATCTTCGATTGCCAACCCTGCCACTTTCCCGAAATCTCGATGATTGCGAGTTAACAAAATCAATTCACGGGACAGTGCAATTGCCGCGATTCTTGCATCCATCTTTGCCAGTTGAATCCGTCGTGCCTTTAATTGCTCAAATGTTGTGGCTGCACCCGCATCGAATGAGACGAGGGGCAATACTTTGAAATCACTAACCAGTCGCGCTGAAAGGTTGCTATAATCCTTCCCTGTTTGACGTTGAAGAATGCTCAGATGGTCTGTATCCAATAAGTATTTCATAGCTCGTCTTTTTCTTCTAGTACAGACTCATCACCTTGGCGAATTGCTTGTCCTAATGCCAGTACCTCCTCAAAGGCTGGTTCATCTTTGAAAGACCCTGTAAGCTGAAATTCTATGTCAATTCTTATCTGATTTTTGTTTTCGTTTAATTCCGGTATGCCGCAATCAAAATTATCTCTAATAGCTCGATTGTCTTCAATTGAGCAAATAATCCATTCCATTTATTTTTCTGAGTTTTCTGTTTTATAACGGTTAATAGCAGTTTTTAGAGCCGAATTGAGTTCGGGAGGATTGTTAATTGCAGAACTGACAATTTCCCAGTCTTTCTCTGAGAGAGTAATTGATTCTGTTTTCAGGAGAGATTGTTCGGCAATCTCCGTAGCAATTTTGAGGAGATATTCACTTAAACTCAGACCTTCGATAGTTGCGGCTTTTTCAAGTATTGTTTTGCGGTCTTGAGGAAGTATGATCTCAATAGTAGTAGTTTGAGGATGGGATGAGAGGGACATAAACGACTCCAACTTAATTATTCCTATTTTACTGGAAATTTTCTTTTAAATTTCTAAAATAGTGCGTTGTAGCCAAGTTATAATAGTGTGGCAGTTGACAAAACACAAAAATATGCACTAATATATATAGGAAAAATAAGAAAAAATGGATATTTTTACCCCCAATGCGGGTTAATATCTAAATTATAAGCTCAGGATGCGAGGAGAATGGCGGATTGTTTTCTTAAAGGTCATGGAAGCTGTAGTGCAAAAATTTCTAAAGAACACTACATTTCAAGGACAGTCCTGGAATATCTCGGCAATAATGGTGTTATCCAAATCGGCGGGCTTCCTTGGCAACCTGATCGGACGCTTCAGAAAATTGGCATCGGGTCTCTTGCGTCAAAAATCTTATGTCAGACTCATAACTCTAGCTTGAGTCCACTAGACGCTGTGGCAGGAGAGCTTTTTCAAGTAATTGACTCGGCAGACAAAAGTCCAGCAACTCTTCCGACTGTAACACCATTAGATGGACTACTCATAGAAAGATGGTTTGTTAAGGTCTTGTGTGGCCTAGCAGCAGCTGCGGGTTGGAATAACGGGATTGTCCCAGAGCAATGGAAATTACTTTTGTTAGGAGAGCAATGGCCTGACCACTGTGGTCTATACCTTCCTATACCATTGGAGCAGCAAGTCTTGGCTAAGGATTTGTTTATAGACAGTATCGTGGCTCAAGAAACGAAGGAAGTTCTCGCAGCCATCTTTCGCATCGCGGGTGTCAGTTTCCACATTCTTCTGGTTCGTCCTGAGAATCCATCTACCTGGGGAACCCACCGCCCCAGGGGTATCATTTTTCAGAATGAGGCGGGCGAGAAGCGCATCGAGTTTGTCTGGCCCCACCTAACAGAGCAGGCTGTCATCTACACAAAAGTCGGAGTAACTAAGGAGCCTCCGCCCCAATGGGACGGATGGAAGGAGTGAGGCGTAGCCTGAACGTCTTACCCAGCAAGAAGTTCCAGCCGAGAGTCTTAACCATCTTGCCTCTGCTTCATTAAGGCAAAACTGCAGTTGGACTTGGGTGTTATGTTGCTAAATCCTCTCTGAAACACTTTACTTTTTACCCGATTCAACCACCCCAACTTAATCACTGCCTGAAAAATCGGGCGACTTCCCAAAACCTTCAACACCCAACTTTCCCCCAACCGTAACCGCGAGACCTCATCTTTCTGTTCCATCTTGGCTCGATTTCTGTCGGTAAATGGAGACGAAATGACTTAATTTTTACCGCTTGGCACTCGGTGGAAATTTCTATTAATGCTTGCTAGTAAGCAATCTTAATCGCCTTTTGCAAGTTGTGATTAATGGGCTTTGGCTGATTTTGAAAGCGCTTTAACAGATCTAACGATAGACTGAAAAAAGCAGTATTCAGATATACCAGTTTTAAAAGGCGGCTACCACCGCCCACCGAATCAAATAAAATGCCGAACTCTACCACTCTACATCCTTTCAGTTGCCAGTAGGTACTATTTTTAGGTGCAAATGCGCTACACGCAGGCTACGCCAACACCAACTCCACCAGCCCAGTATCCTCATCTTCAAACCCAACCGGGCTAACACCCACATCAACCCTTAGATTCATTTCAATCACCTCAAAAACACTACCAACGGTCAACACTTGACCGAGTTTCAACCTGTTAACGCTTAGATAGTCCCACCTTTTCAACAATTCCTATTCTAACACCTCAATTCTAGGGAGAAATCAACTCATGGTCGCCACAATTGCCACCGAAGAAGGACTCAAAATACCCGTTTTCGATGCCGCTTACAACGATGCCAAAGGACGCAATGTAGGCAAGTTCTTCAACAACCCAGAAATCCTACGTCACTCGATTCTGCAAGCAATATTTCAACCAGAAGAACTGAACTCATTAATGATAGTCAAACTTGATAAATCCAATCCCGACCCTCACCAATTACGCACCAACATCCACGACCCAGAAGACGGAATTAAGCGACGCATGATCTTTCAATCTGGAAACAGTTATTACTTTGGTGACGAAACCTTAGCCAAAAAGATCGGAGACTTATTCGTAACCGAAAAAGACACCGCCTGTCGCTACGGTTCCCTTCTAGTCAGCACTTGTATGTCCGGCGTATCAGAATGCGACAACCTGCGAGTAAAAATTGTTGATTTCACAGACCCGCAATATGCTAAATATCGCACCGGAGACTGTCACGGTGCCATCAGTTCCGAATTACTCAAAAGCATCGGCGGTGAGAAAAACCGAGCCAGCCAATTTCGTTTCGCTTGGCTACGCAGTTGGAATTCAGAAAATACAGAATCCACACCCCAAGTCAGCTTTCTAGCTAAAGGAACGCTCCGTCCCGATGACAATTTACTCGACTCATTAGCCGACTCAGAAGGTAACAAACCCCAACTGATTTTAGACCGCTCCAGCATCAAAGGCATCAATAAAAAACAACTCAAAGAACTCATTCCTTGTGGCGATTACGAATTACCAAAAGCCATCCTTGGAAACCGCAAAAACAGTCAAATTGGCATCACCCAAACAAGCTGGCAGTCCACCGGGGTTTGGTTCGACGAAGAAGCCCAAAGACAAGACCTAGTGCCAGCAGCTAAAGCCGAAGCCCAAAGACTAGCAGCACTACAGCGCGACCCGATGAAATTGCGCCAAGCCATGATTGAAGATTACGATAAACGCGAAGCATATTTAGCGCGTTTGAACGAAAGAAAACTCAAAGAACAGCAGGAAAAACTATCAACTACAATTGATGACGAAATCATCAGTAACAGCGAGGAAAGTACCGAAGATAACAAGCGGGAAAGACAGGACATCCAGATGCTCAAATCCGATAAATTCGGACTGATGATAGGCAGTCCCGAATTTACCAACATGGCCGAAAGGTGGCTGGCATCAAAATGGCGAAATTTGGCAACCAGGGGAGCTTTATCAATGACTTCTGCAATGGCTTTACCCTGCGAAGATTTACCCAAAGGCACGGTTTGCGCTAACCATTTAGAAGAAGGAGAATGCGTTCAAGGTCGATTCCCCATTCTCAACAAAGATGGTCTGAGGATATACCAGAATATACACGCCCAAAACCTGGAAAATATTCCAGAAGAAACCCGCACTGCGATCGCGAAAATTAAAGGTGTAATTTGGTTCCATCCCAAAGACTTAGAAAAGTTCCATCAAGGTGATTTTGACGGTGACGAACCCTTTGGCATCGAATCTGCAAAAATCCCTCACATTGCCCAACAAATATTACCAGCACAAGACGGATTATTTGACTTCGGGGAAGTCGTACAAGCTGAGAAAGTTCCCTATACTAAAGCTAAGTATCGAGAAGACGATCTCGAAGTTAGAGAAGGTAAAGTAAAAGCAGGTCAACGCAAATTCACCACCCTAGAACAAATCGGTGTTGCCAGTTCTCAAAATGAAGTCGGAATCGTCGCTTTAGCCATTGGCAAAGTAGCCGCAGCACTCCCCAACCCCGGCGAAGATGAAAAGCTATTTCTCAAGCAGCAGAAGCGATTTATTGCCGCTCTTAGCATCATGGAACAGTACGAAGTTGACTACCAGAAAAATTCGCTGCGGGGTAAAGATGCCAAAGAAGTGAAAGAGAACACAGGTCTAAATCCCGACACTTTACTAGAAAAAGTAGATGAATGGTGCGAGAAACACAAAAGCTGCACTTACTTTTTCCAGTACAAAGGAGACGATCGACTCTACAAACAATTTCCCATGCCCGCCGACTTCCCCAATCCTGTTTACGTCCTAGCCAAAGAAGCCGTTAACCCTTATTGGGAACAAACGCGACTCATCCACCGTAACCGAGATGAATTTCAGCACATTCTACCCCCGATTCCGGCTCATTTAATCGTGTCAAAAGACAATCGTAAGGAACTAGATGCAGCAGGCATTGAGTACGAAAAAGAAGGCAAAGAATTGCACGTTTCCTATGAGTACAAAAATGCTTTAGTAGAGAGAGGAATCGAGTACCGACACAGCAAAGAAAATGACCTGCCTTGGGAAGAAAACGAATTGCAATGGGCGAAAGACCTGGTGCAGCGCTTTCAAGAGGACAAAAGTATTATCTACGATCGCACTGGCAGCGACATCAAAGCTCGAAAAGAGGAAATGGGCAAACTTTATGACAGCTATCGAGCCGAAATTGACGAAATTTGGGATACTCCAGACAGAAAAACTAGAGCGGCTCATGCCTTATTCCAAGCTACCCACACTTCCGATAATCTGAGCAAACACCGGACAATTTGCCAGAAGGTGGCAGAGGATTTGGAAATTACCTTTTCCCTCCAAGAAGACTACGAATTGCTGCACGAAGCCTTACCGCGAGATGTCTACGTGCTGCAAGTTCCTTTCCAAAAAGTTAAAACTAAAGATGGCAGAACCATTGACCTTCCTAACCAATGGAAAGACGCACTCGATAGCAAAGGAATTGCATACGAAGCCACTGCTCATCCCGAATTGCCGCTAGTTGAATTCGCCTTCAAAAACTTACCCCAAAGCATGGTGGCGAAACTGGATACCAAATACGGAGACAATTCTAACGATCGCATCGACACCGACTCTTTGAAGGTAACAAACTACTCCGGTAATGAAACCAGACTCCTCATCGTACCTCCCGTCGATTGTCGGTGGATTGAGTCTCAAGATAAAGCAGGTAGAGGCGCACTTGTTTACAAATTATTCATGGATGAAATCTCTGATGCTTTGTCAAATTATCGGGTAAATCAAATAGAAGTAGTCAATGTCAAACATCCCGATAACGACTACTCAGAGGAAGATTTCTCCAAGTCAAAATGGAAAGATCGGAAAGTCACTTTGCAAGTGGGAACGATCGATTTACCTCCCACTCACGAGAAGTATTACCGATTTCAAGGCACTCCCATTATCCAGCTTGACGGGAAAAATTTGGGTACATTTTCCCCCGAAAGTCCTAAGTTGCCCCCTGGAACTACTTTTGAGGCAATGCTTTCCCCCGACAAAGGCGGCAGGTCGGTTATGCTGAAAGTCGATCGCGAATCGATTCGGTTGCCTGAAATTCAATTGCCATCGTTCGATTCACCTGAAGTATCTCAAAGTTCTGAGTTAGCGAAAACTGGACGTAGCGCGATCGCACAAAACGATAGCACGCCCCAATCCCAAAAACTCCCACAACAACGGGCTTCAAAACCAGAAACAGCAGTGAACGGAAAGCGTGACACCACCAACGCTAAAGCTGACAACTGGCGGCTTTCTCTGCAAGACACCCTCTTTAGCGTCGTTTCGGAAACCTACAAGCAACGGCGGTGCCCACAGACGGCGGCTATGCGATCGCACCTTCCTTCCGATAGCACTCAGCACTTTAAGTTTGGCGACAACCAATGGACAGCTTACGTACAGCCTAACGGGGATTGCTTTGTCAGAAACGAGTCCAAGCGCACCGTGTTTAAAGCTAACGTTAACACCGGGGATGTTCAAATTCCCCTGACAGAGCAAGCTGCGGCTCGTTTCCAAGAGATGATTGTAGAACGGGAAAAAGCTTTGTCCCAGTCCCGAACTACTTTCACGCCTGCGCCTGAATCGAAACCGAGGGAGTTGGAAATGGTTTAGTTGAGAGGAGGTGGTTGGGTTTTAGGGGGCGATCGCACAAGCCCCAATGGAAAATTTTCCATTGGCTTCTGTCACTCATTTGTCACACTATCGCCTACATTCAGTGCCAACCAACTGCTTGTACGAATGCGAAGCCGAAAAAACGGTTTGAAAAAGTAGGTAATTATGTGCATTTTTTACCTACTATTACCTACTTTTTCCTACTAATTCCTTGAAATATCAGTTTTGGAGGCTTCATCAACCCACTTTAGGAGGTGATTTTTGCACATCCAGTTCTACTCACTTCTCCCTTAGTTTAGCAGCAAGCCATGTCGAATGTACGCAAAACTAAAATTGTGTTATAAATTATACAAAAACCACTCTTTAGTCTTATCCTAGATGCTTAGCACTGATACACTACGTTTGCTCACTCAGCAATTTTTCTTTCAACTCCTGACATTCTTGGGCTAATGGGATGCCTAATTCTGTAGCGATTGATAAGGCGCGATCGCATCGTTCAATAGCCAAGTCATAATAACCTAACTTAAAATAAATCTTAGCTAAATTCTTAAGAGATTTAACTTGAGTATAAGAATTATGAATTTGTATAGAAATTTCTTGTGATGCTTGCAAACATTCTAAAGCTTTTAAATCCCTGTCCAATTGTATTAAAGAAGCCCCCAAATTGCACAGACATCTTGCCTCTGCATTACGAGCGCCAATTTTCTGTACTATCACCAAACTTTGCTGATAGTAATAAATTGCTTGTTCGTAGTCTTTGAGAGCATAACAAGTATTTCCCAAGTTTCCTAAAGTGGCTCCTTCCCCTTGGCAATCACCAATTTCCTGCATAATATTTAAACTCTGTTTCTGGTAATAAATTGCTTGGTGGTAGGCTCCCAGATGATAACAAGCATTTCCAAGATTTGCTAGTGTTCCTCCTTCCAGATGGCGGCCTCCAATTTTCCTCGTAATGACTACAGTTTGCTGATAGTAATCAATTGCTCGATCGTAGAATCCCATATCTTTGTAAATAAGCCCCAAACTTGCTAAAGCTGCTGCTTCATCCTGGCAGTGGTTGATTTCTCGTGCTATTATCAAACTCTCCTTTTGATACTCAATTGCTTGGTTATAGTCTCCAATTTCGTAGTAAGCTATCCCCAACTCTCCGAGTGCCTGACCCTGTCCCCTACAATCCCCAATTTCTTGGGTAATTGCTAAACGCTGCTTCTGGTATTCAATTGCTTGGTTATAGTCTCCCAATATTCCATAAATACTTCCCAAATTTCCAAGTGCTGCCCCTTCCCCTTGACGGTTGCCAATTTTACGCATAATCAATAAACTTTTATGCTGATATTGCATTGCTTTATTATAGCTACTTAGCGTTTTATAAATATTTCCCATATCTAACAATGCTACTCCTTCCTGTTGATAGTTTCCAAGTCCTTGTGCCGTCAAAAAACTCTGCTGACAGTATTCAATTGCCTTAGCATTGTCACCAAAAATATGATATAATTTTCCCAAGCCATTTACAAAAATATTGTTTAAGCTAGGATTTAATTTGTCTAAAAGTATGTTGTACAAGTTAGCTTGTTCACCATAGTAGCCCCATGTACCTAGTTGCTCGTGTAATTCTTGATTAGTAGGTGGATCAAAGCGAGTTAACAGAATTTGTCCAGACTTCTCCCAATCTTCTACCTCACAAAGATGATGAAATGCTTCCAAATAGCCATGTACTTTTTCTAAATTATCAGCATCAGGAGGAGGAGCATCCTCATCACTAAGGAAGTTTTCTACCGCTATATAATGGTCAAACTGATCAATTGGTACTTCATCTATATTGATGTTCCATTGAACAAGTAGTAACTTTTTAGGTGATTGTAAATTATTGGCCATAATAATTAGTTTTCTGCCTCCTGATTTAGGAACTTTTCTTTTAAATCTTGACATTCTTGAGCTAGGGGGATGCCTAACTCTGTGGCGATGGTGAGGGCGCGAGCGCAACACTTATGAGCCAGTTCTATATTGCCTAATTTGGGATGAAGTTTGGCCAAGTGATATAGAGTCACAGCCTCAGTAGAACGATCACCAATTTCTTGGCAAATATCTATTGCAATTTGTAAAAGTTCCAGAGATTGTGAATAATGCCCAACTTTTATTAGCGTCTCACCCAAATTAGATAAGATGATTCCTTCTAACCAACACTCTCCAATTTCTCTGGCGATATTCCAACCCTGCTGATAGTAATCAATCGCTTGGTCATAATTCCCTAGCAAATCACAGGCAACCCCGATATTCATCAGAATCATGCCTTGCTCCTCAAAGTCGTCAATTTCCTCTGTTATAGCTAAACTCTGCTTGTAGTAGTCAATGGCCTGACTATATTCTCCTAGCGAATGGTATGCATTTGCTAGATGCCTGAGCGTATCTCGTTCCCCCACGCGACTACAAACTTCTCTAGCAATAGCTAAATCTTGCTGATAGTAATTAATTGCTTGGTAATAGTCCCCAAAGAAATTGTAAGCAATACCCAAATTTCCTAATGCCCTACCAATACCAGCGCGGTCTCCTATTTCCGTGGCGATGGTTAAACTCTGTTGATGATACTCAATTGCTTTTTCATAATCTTCTAGAGACTGGTAGACATTCCCTAAATTCCCTAACTCTGCTCCTTCTCCTTGGCGATCGCCATTTTCCCTGGCGATAGTCAAACTCTGCTGATGATGGTCAATTGCTTGGTCGTAGTTTTCTAGGGAAGCATAGGCAATACCCAGATTCCCTAAAGTCGCTGCAACTCCTGCGCGATCGCCAATTTCCCTGGCGATGGTCAAACTCTGCTGATGGTATTCAATTGCTTTTTCATAGTTTTCTAAGGAATCATAGCCAATGCCCAAATTCCCCAAGGAGTTTGCTTCCCCAGCCCTATCACCTATAGAACGCGCTATTGCTAAATGCTGCTGATGATACTCAATGGCTCGGCTGTAATTTTCTAATCCTTGGAATGCAGTACCTAAATTTCCTAACACTGTTCCTTCTCCTTGGCGATTGCCAATTTTTCGACAAATCTCCAAATCCTGTTGATAGTATTCAATTGCACGGTTATAGTCTCCTAGAGCATCATAAGCAATACCCATATTCCCCACAGCTTTTCCTTCTCCTTGTAAATCACCTATTTCTTTGGCAATAGCTAAACCCTGCTGATAGCACTCGATTGCACGTTCGTAGTCTCCCAAAGAAGTATAAGCAATGCCTAGATTTACTAATGCCCCTCCTTCTTCTTTGTAATCACTCATTTCCCGTGCAATTGTCAAATGCTGCTGGTGATAATCAATCGCTCGCTCATATTCTCCTAAAGAATGGTGGACTTTACCTATATTCCCCAACGGCGATTTTGCTAGGGAGTGATTGCTGTTTGACTGTATACTGATTAAACAGTCCCGATAGCACTCAAATGCTTGGGGATACTCTCCGAGAGAATGATAAGCATTACCCAGACCATTCAAGCAAACAGAGTCCAAGCTTGAGTCTAACTTCCCTAACAGTTGGCTGTATATATCAATGGCTTCCTTATGGTAGCTCCAAGTACCTAGTTGACTGTGTAATTCTTCATTTGTAGGTGTTGCGAGACCAATTGAAATAATTTCTTTAGCCCTCTCCCAATCTTCTACTTCAGAAAGATGATGAAACGCTTCCAAATAGCTCCGCACCTTCTCTAAATTATCTGCATCATCTAGCAGTTCGTCATCATCTGTTAGAAAGTTTTCTAGCGCTATATAGTGGTCAAATTGAGCGATTGGGACTTCATATAAATTGAAGTCCCAACTAGCAAACAACAATTTACCAGGTTCTTTTAAACTCTCAACCATATTGTTTACTATTTTGTGTTAAAAATTTCTAATAATTGCTTGCGGTGTTCGATCGCCACGCTACGAATTAAATTGTGCTGTCCTAAAACCCGCTTTTTATTATAATTCAATGATTCCTCAACTAAGAAGCGATTACCCAGTTCTTCTATCGCTCTAGTTTGTCGCTCCTTACTACACTCCTGATTTTCCAAACGCTTCAGCCAATGAACCAAATGCTTCAGCCAATACTCTTCTTTTTCTGGAGCGCGATATACCGAAGCCGCACAAATTAAAACGTAAGCATCCTTCACATCTCTTGCCAAGCGATTAAATGCTTTTTGCAATTTTTGTTTATTTACTTGGTCTCGCACTTGCCGAGTTAGCTTATGTAACTCCCATTCATCTTTTTCTCCCAGATTTTTTCCTTGCTCTGCTTCCGCTAAAGCTTTTTCCACCTCTTCTATCTTTTGACTCGTATTTTCCCGTTCATCGTGCCAGTATGCCTGTACGTCTCCATTGAAAGGCTCACTCAAAATCTCCCCAATAATCACTCGTAAAACTAGAGGATGCCCTTTGTAGGCTTTCCCAATTCGTAATAGCAGGGGTCTATCGGGTAAATCCTCACTTACATCTAACCCCGTTTTCTCAAATAAGGCAACCTGTTCTGAGTCAGTTAATCCATATAAGATTTGGCGATGCCAAAAATTTCGGTACCGGGAATCTACCAACTTAACTGGCAAATCTTGTGAAGTGATAATTAAACGACTATTACAAGATTCTGCTGACAATAAGTTTAAAAAGAATTTCTCCCACCACTCATCAGCAAAATCACCCCAGCCTTCTGCTTCATTTCCTGTCAGCAGTCTTTCGAGAGAATCAATTAGTACCAACACCTGATTCTCCCGCAGGTATTTTGCCAATCTATACAACAATAGTTCCGGTTTTTTCTCCTCTGGTGAAAGTCTCTCTCCCCACTCCTCCAACCATCTAGCCGCAACACTCGCAAAATCTGTGGCTTTGTCTTCATTATCAAAGTTCGCTCGCCGCAACCTGTTCTTCCAATCTCCATCTAACCAGTCTTGTAACTCCACCGCCAATTTTTCAGCCAAAGCAGTTTTACCAATTCCGGTAAGTCCCAAGATGAGTAACAGGCGAGATGTCCCGCGAAGCTTCTGACCCAGTTCGGCTAAAAGCTGCTCTCGACCTACCCAAGCATCATCATAGGCATAAAAACCTTGTGGCGGGGCCGAATCCACATTATCTTGGCTTGGAGTGTTTAAGTCAGCAATTTCTTGCCAGTCCAGCCCTAACCTGTTACAAAATTCTAAAAAATTATCATAACTAACAGGTTTGCCATTGACGAAGTTGACAACTGTGGAGCGACTGTAAACCCCTACCTCTGTACCTAAGTCTGTCTGGCGTAGCCCATTCCGCTTAAGAGCCTCTTTGACTCTTTGGATCTTGCTTACAGAAACTCTGAGCGATCGCAACATAGCTTACTTCAGTAAAACTACTCATATAACTGTTTCTATACTAACCGTTAAAAATCAGTCAAAAGTCAGTCATCAGGTCGGTCATGCTCAAACATACGCTCAGTCAGCACTTTCGGAAGATGAGAGTGTAAAGCTTTGAAGGACGAGTTAATCAATGTCTCAACCCCAAGTTACCCACACTGACCTATCTGGAACAGTAACTCTACCCGAAGTGCCGCCTATCCGCACAGGTGAACCAACGATCGCGATACCAACCGACATCCAACCAACTATACCGCCGCAGTATTGGGGTACTGAAACTGGACTCATTTTAGCGATCGCTATCTTAATTCGCTCTGTTGCCTCGCTGATTCAGGTACTAACCCCACTGATGTTACGACAAAGGTCAGGTTCTTCTAAGAGGTAATACCCGCCGACAATAAGCGTAAGTTGCATCCTCCACACAGAGGGTGCAACTTTTTGTGAGAAGGAACACATCGCGATTGTTACTGAGGGCAACGAAAACCTTTATATTTTAACCCTTCTATTTCCTCTTATTCCCTCTTATTTCCTAATATCTCCTACTTGTCCCTAAAAATTCCTAGATTTTCCTCCAATTTTCACAAAATTTAATTAAGTTAAATTAACTTTCGCTGCTTTTTAATTGATTTTTTGTACTCCGACACCTCTTAAATCCTCCTAATTAGTACGCTAGTCGCATAGCAAGCCATGTCAAATAGACGTTATAGGGGGTAAAAATGAGCAAATAGCCCAAATCGCCTACTTGTCAGAATTTGTGCAAAAGGCAACGGCATATTTTCGCTTCAGCACAAGTAGCTGACGAATACCTCTCCTCTGGCTACCGCCAGTCAACAGGGCGATCGCTTGTTCTTAAAATTGACCAAATGCCACAAAAACACTACACGCCCACTGAAATATCGCATCCAACCAATGCTACCGCCCCTGAACCGACTGTGATCGCCCTGCCTGACCATTGGGTGCAACCGGATTTTAACTTTGGGGATGCAGTGACAGACAATGAAGAATCTTATATCGTCATAGGTTTGGCAATGGACACACACTTGGACATTTGGAAATACTTGTGTCGCACCCCGAACAATACAGAGCGATTCTTCTGGGAATATCAACTCAGACTTGCTTAAACTTCCAGCACTAAATATTAAGACTGTGTTGAGCGACGGCGATCGCAAACCAGAAACCGTCCTCAACAACAAAGTACGATTGGCTGCAAACCATACTCAACAATGATGCAATTTACAGGCTTAAAACATCACAGTCAAAAGCTACAAGCAATCCAGCCAGCAGTATCCACCCTCGAATCAGCCATCTGGATGATAAAAACTGCTCTAGTAGCTTCTCACTAATGCAACTTGTGACCGAACAAAACATAAACCGAAAGAAACAGGCTCATCTCCAACAGAATTGCTGACAATTGAATCAATGAAAGCAATGGATGAATCACCGCTCAAACCTTGCCATCAAGGTTCAGGAGATTCTAGCGAACGTCGGTGGCTGAGCATTAAATTAACTTAATGCCAAAAACCGCTCAAACCTAATCCCTTGCTGTTCAACTTAGCCTTAATAAACCATTAGTTAGCCCTAGAGAATTGATGTGCTTACAACTGCAACTCTCCCCAAAAACCAACTTTCCAAACCGACTGGAAAAACTGAAGTCGTCCGAGTGCGTCTAACCACCTTTGAAAAGGCAGATTTAGTGAAACGTGCCGCAGAAGCAGGTGAAAAAAGCCTGTCAGACTACTTGCGTAAACGCGCTTTTAGCCTTAACCCCACAGTCCCCCCTATCAATGAAGGAACTTGTGCCCAACTGCGAAAAATGAGTACGCACATTTGCCAAATGACCAGAGGTGTAGAGACAGCAGTAAAAACAGGAAAGTTACCCAAACAAAGCCTAGAAGTTCTGCAAGAATTCAGCCGAATGCTAGGCGAATATCACCAAGAACTAAGAGGGAAAATCAGAACAGAACTTTTGAGCGAAACCCGCGAACAAACACCCAATCAAACAATCGCGCAACTAGCCAATAGTCCTGTTTGACAATCTAAAGCACTGCTTAAAGTTCAATATCGAACCTAACAATCGCATCTAATTTCCTCGTAGGAGGTGAGAAAAGATGGCTGCAAAACTCTCAACTAAGCCCAACTCCAAAAGACAATTTTCTGCCCCAAAGCGTACTTGGTCTGTCCTAACAGCCACAGATCCCAAACACGTCAAAAAACTAGAACACATTCAGGAAACCCTCGATGCTGCCATAGAAACAATCCAAGAAGAAGGCGACATTGAGGACTGGGAGGATTTCAAAAACTTCGTTGAATCCTTCAACAAACGACCCGACAGAATCAATGAATCTGGCAATCAAAAAGCTAGTGTCAGCATGGATTTAGTTACTGAAGGAAAAGGAGGTGAGGTGTCGGGCTTTGTTTTCTATTTAACTAAAGACCCCAGCCAGAGAACTAGCGGTGTCTATTTAGTAAAAAATCTGAAACAGGCTGACGTTGAAACCAAAGACAATAACAATTACTATACTCCATCCCAAATTATGGACTTAATCGGGCTGGATGCCACTGATGAATTAGAGGAGGACAGCATTTCCGAAGAATTTGATGAAGAACTAGATGATGAATTGGAGGATGATTTAAGCGATCTAGAAGAAGATACAGACCTTCCCAGCCACAATACGCAAACTCGCAAGTCATCGCAGTCCAAACGGCAGCTAGGAAAGTCAGTAGCTTCTAAAAATGCTACCAGCAGAACGAAAAAAAAGGAGGAAGAAGATAATATTGAAGAACTACTTTCTGATGATGAGGATGATGCTCCTATCCCCAATGGTGTATTGGGCAAAATAGCTAAAAACCGCAGCGTTCAAAATCAGAATGATAACGGACAAATCAAGCAAAAAGTGGCTGAACAGCCCGAAGCAAAATATCCTTTACTCGACACCCTTGAAACTGTTCTAAAAGAAACCGAACGCCAAGGAGCAAGTGTCGCTTCTATGGGAAGCGAAATTAACGGATTAACCGTAAGTGGCTTAACCGTTCAAACTGCCTCTTTAATGGGTCTACTTGGAGCCAAGAGTATTGGGGAGCTAATTGATTACATCGAACGAGCGAGGGAAAAGGAACAGGCAGAAAAACTCGAAAAAATTCTCGAACAAATTGACTCATTAAACGATCGCGCCGACCGAGTTGCGACTCGTGCTAAACACGCTGATGTCATTTCCGGCATAGAGGCGATAGATACCCGCACTGAAAAACTTGCTGAACGGGCTAAGCAGGTATTAGAACCGCCTGCTGCAACTGAACCAGAGGAATTGGAAACGAGCCAGCCTCAGAGAAGCGATCGCGACATTGAAGCCAAGGGCACCGAGAAAGTTAAAATCAACAATCCCGAAGCCAAGGCAGCTCAAATTGGCGAAAAAATTGGCGATCTAGAGAGCAAGCTCAACCCAAACTCCCAGAAATCTAAGCCTCTACAGCTTGATAAAGATACCAGCATCAGCGAACAGTTAGACCAAATTCAAGACTATTTAGGCAACCTCTCAAAGAGGTTGGATCGCCTTGAAAGTATCGTTGACAAACTGGAACATAAAATGACCGTTCAGATGCCTGTTGAATCAGAATTTAATCCTAATTCACAAGTGCCAGAAACTCGTCAAAAAGTTCAGCCCACAGTTACTGCACCTAACAGTATCGACAAGGAGGAAAGCGAACCAGAGGATCTTCTTAGCAAAATGGTAGCTCAAACAAAAGTACAGCAGCAGCGAGAAGCTGTAGCAGACTGCTTGGTCAATTATGCTTTCGCTACGGGGCAGTCTCCCCAGTCGGGTATTGCTTTTGATGGTGGCGGCAGATTGAATGTAACTGCTGAAAACAACGAAGTTAAAGTTGTCGTAAAAGGCAGCGATCATACCGAAATCTTTTCGGGAACCAAGAATGGCGAACGCTGGAAATTTGAGCCGGATCGGGACAAGCTAACTCCAGAAGAAAGAGAAGCCATTTTCAAATTGCCTCAGTCGGAAGAAGAGTACAACAAACTAGCAACTGCCCAGGCTTTAGTTGAAAAGTTTCAGGACACCTTCCCCAAACGCTTTAGCGGGGAAAAAGATCCAGTGTTTCCTTGGAAAGAATCGCGTCGCGAAGACGGCACGACCGGGGCAGTCAAATACGAATTTGAAATACTGGATCTGCCGGACGGGTCAAAACAACTGATCGGAACTGACCCCCGCCAAGGTGACGCACAAGTGTTCGATGCCGTTCTGGTCAAAGGAAAGCCACCAGACGTTCGACAGTGCCACATTGCTGTTGAAGAAATGGAGGCTGTAGTCGGCTCCCCAGAGCCACAAAAAACTCAATCTAGAGAGTCTCAAGCATCTAAAGACTACAACTATACCTCGCCAGAACGCAAAGAACAATCGCGAGAAGACAGCAACGAATTGCAAGCATAAACTACTTTGAGGACAAATCCAATGCAAAACGATTACTTACACAACAACTACCGCTCTCATGGCGATCGCACTAGCGTTGCTAACCAAAGCATTATCCACAAACGCCGCAGCCATTTTAGCAAATTCATGCGTAAATTCAAACTCAATAACGCCGATTTAGCCTTCATTGCAATTTGCCTAATTGCAGCCATTTATCTAACTCTTGTCCAGCCCTTATTTGTCAGCGTATTTAGCTGTGCATCTCTGGTGTTCTTCGGACTGTGGCAAATTGCCCGCAGCATTCCCATCCTCGAAAAACTGCTGGGCAGCAAAATTCGCTTCTGGCACTTAGCCGTTGCTGTCATCACAGTAACAATGTTCCTGAATAACTTTCAGACCCCAGCCCAAGCCGTTTTTCTAAGCGGTCTCCAAGCATTTATGACCAATCTAGCAACGGAAGCTGGAGCCGCCGGAGGAGGAACAGCCATTGACGAATCAACCATCGCTTTAATTTTCAATGCCATTCGAGGCGTATTTCTCTTATTAGTAGCCGCCGCAGCTTTATTCGCTTACAACCAAGCGCAGCAAGGCAACGATTGGCGGCCAATTGTCACCCAAATTGCCCTCGCCTTCGGCATTGTAATTGCCATAGACGTTGTTACCTTCTTATTCGTCGGCGACGGTAGCGGTACAACAGCTCGTTTTGCCCCCAACCTGCCACCGCTGGGAGTAATTACAACTTTGACCTTTTAGAACTAAAAAAAAGGAGTCACCAATGGCTTTACGAGATCCAGAAAAAGACTTTATCAGAGTCAATAAAATCCTGGGCAAACAAGCAAGTATCGGGTTCATCCCTGCCAATCAAATTCTACCTTGGTGCTTCTTAACCGCCATTGCATACACCTTAACAATGGGTCTATTTAGCCTGGGATTGGGTTGGTTCTTCACTGTCTCGCTTTGGCTGATTGTAAGCTGGTGGCTCCTCACAGGAAATCAACCCCACCTCTTTACTGACAAATTCCGCAAGCCCCCCGGAGATGAGTGGTGTAGCGGCGACAGCTTCTATATTTCTCCCATCTCTTCCCTGCGCCCTCCTAGCATCCAAGGCAAACCTTACGATTCACAAATCCGCATCAAATTGAAACCCAAAATTGTACCCAATCAATATGGGGGAAGGAGCAAATTTATGCCTTTCCAAAATGAAATCAACCTCTGTTGTTTGGTGGAAATTGAAAAAGATGGCAGACAAGTGTCTGGGATGCTTCTCAATAACGGAACCAGCTACCAACTGGTATTTGGATTTCGCCTCCGAGGACTTCACAACCTACTATTTAGGAGCGAAGTATCGGCATTTGCAGCTTCTCTTGAAGAAGGAATGAAAGACATCCCCCCCAGTGAAAAAATCACTTTCTGCACCGGTTGTTACAGTAGCGATGCTGCTCGGCAAAAAGAATTAGAACAACTAGCTGACACCGCTGAACTCCAACCCGTATCTGTACTGCTCAGAAATGAACAGCGCCGCCTCCAACAACAAACTAATCAAGGCACTAGACAAGTATGGGAGCAAATTGCTTTCTGTACTTGGACTGCCGATAACGAAGGCGAAACCATCTCCAGGGATTTCATTGGCAAAGCCATTGATGGAGTCAAAAAATTGTGCGATTCCATTGTGGAAACCATTGCAGGTAACACCCGAATTTACAGAGAGCAATTTTACACCAAGCTGCTTCTCAACTCTTTTGAACAAGGATTCCTCCGCTGGGAAATTCTCCTGAATACCAAAATGGGGCTAGAAATTAGTCCCATGAATTCCTCAGAACTTTGGGAGTGGCTGTGGCTGCGATTCAACAGCAGTAAACCACCGCAAATCCCTCAAATTGTTAAACTTGAAGAAACGTCTTCTGGCTATCAACTCAGCGAAATTAAGACAACTGACAAACACATTTGTACAGTTTTAATTGAAGGAACGAATGGCGTATCCTCCTGCCCCGAACACCGCAAGACCAACAACCGCGTCTATCTCACCGGCAAGGGAAAAGAATGCGCTGTTCTGACAATGTATGACGCGCCCGCAGGCTGGATTAATACCCGCCAGCAATTGAAATGGATTTGGGAGGTGATGTCCTCAAGCTACGTCCGCGATACAGAAGCTTGGATAGAAATTAGCGCCGGAAATTCCCTTGTAATTAATGATAACTTAGCCAGACAAGCTAAAGGAGCAAAAGCCGCTAGTAGCAGAGCGATAACTAAAGGGCAAGGGCGGGATATTGGCGCTGAAATTAAACAGGAGGAATCTTTTGATGCCCAGCGCCGGCTTTACCAAGGAGCCGTACCCCTCAATGCAGCCGTTGCCTTTTTAGTGTACCGAAACACAGCGGAAGAATTGAGCCAAGCCTGCAATGTACTCTCTAATAGTTTTGGAACTGCGAAAGTCATCCGCGAACGGAACGTTGCCTGGGATATTTGGCTGCAATGCCTGCCCATTACTTGGAAATGGTTGCTGCATAGCGGTTCATTTTTGAGCGAACGCCGCCTCACCCTCGACACTGAAACTGCTGCTGGAATTCTGCCACTAACAGTTCCCCGCGATTTGGATAAAAAAGGAGTAGAATTTATCACCCATCGAGGCGGAAAGCCAATTTTTATTGACTTGTTCTACAGCCAAATTAGTCGCGCTTTAATTACTGGCGAATCTGGTTCAGGCAAGAGCGTTTTGGGGTGGCGTTTTGCCATTGAAGCTCTGGCGAATAACATCCCTGTTGTCGGGATGGACATCAGCAGCGGGGGTAACAGTACCTTCAAAACCGCGATCGAACTTTTGGGCGACCAAGGCGCATATTACGACATCAGCCAAGGGTCTAGCAATTTAGTAGAACCGCCAGACCTTCGCAAGTTCGACAAAGCTGAAAGAGAACGGCGGATGGAATCTTGGAAAGAATTTATCCGCAAAGCTGTGGTGGCGATCGCTATGGGCAAAATTCACAATCCCCACTTAGCCCAGCGGGTAGATTCAATTATCCTGCGAATGCTCGATATGTATCTCAGAGATCCAGAAATCATCGCTCGCTACAACAAGGCATTTGAAAGAGGGTGGCGATCTCCCGAATGGCAGCAAATGCCAACTCTCCAAGATTTGCTGAGGTTTTGCAGCAAAGAAAGGCTCAACCTCAAATCGTTTGAAGAACTGGATAGGCTAGCCATCAATCAAATCCTCAGCCAAGGAAATGCTTTGCTAACATCCCGCTTGGGAAAAGCGATCGGTCAGCCCAGCACGTTTTCGCCGGAACCTGCTGTTAAGTTCTTTGCCCTATCGGGACTGTCTAACGAACAAGATGCCTATTTAATGGCAATTAACGCCCATGCTGCTTGCATCCGCAACGCTCTTTCTCACCCCAAAAGCTTATTTATTGGAGATGAATTGAGCGTCCTACTCAAAAAAGATGGTTTTGCATCAGTTGTCGGCGAACTCTGCGCCACTGGCAGAAAAGATGGCATAGCTGTCTTGCTATTGAGCCAAGATTTTGATGCTATCTGCGAATGTTCCGCAGGAGCACAAATTCTGCAAAATATGGTCTACCGAATTACCGGAAGAATAACCAATTCTGGGGTGGCAGCCGCTCACAAATATTTGGGGTACGATCCGCAAATTATCAGTTCAAATGCAACGGAATCTTTTTTGCCAAGGGCTGCTGACCTCTACTCGTGCTGGCTGATTGAGAAAGGAGGAAGATTTTGGCGATCGCGATTCTACCCCGGAGAGATGATGTTGGCATCAATTGCTAACAACCAAAATGAAAAAGAAGCCCGCGATCGCATCATGGCTCAATATCCTCCTACCCTCAAAGGGCAGCTTCAAGGGCTAAAGCATTTCACCCAAGAATACATTGCAGCGGTGAAAGAAGGAAAAGGCTTCGACCGCATTGGTCAAAATTTAGAAATTGCCACCATAGCTGGCAATGCTCAGCCAAAAGTAGCATCCGACGTTCGCAGTAACAAGTCTCAAGTTTTTGCAAAAATCCCCAAATAACTGCCATGAAATATCAACTTCAATTAATGCAGCAACCTGCTACAAAACTAGCAGCAGTTTCCCTGTTAGCCAGTTGGGAATTAATCGTTCAAGTCAGGCCAAGTTTAGCTCAAACAACTCCTCCTTTCGTACCCGGTACACAAGAAGCGACTGTAAAAACTCCAGCCCCAAGCGTTTTCGTACCCGGTACACAAGAAGCGACTGTGAAAACTCCAGCCCAAAACATTTTCCTGCCAAGTACACAAGAAATGACCGTGAAACCTCCAGCCCCAACTGCGGGAAGTTTCTTAGCTCCCATTGCAGATGTTTTCAAACAAGTCAACGATTTTATCGGCGACATCCAAGGGTTCGTGCAAAACGAGCTATTTGGCTCCTTAAACGAACTCCTTTCCTCCTCTCTCGGAGCTATCCAAATTCCCGATCTGAGCCAAGTCAGCAGCCAAATTATTAAAGCTTCAACATCCCAGACAGAAGGAACAAAACTGTCAGATTTACTCGAAACTAAATCGAGCAAATTAGACGGCAAAGGTTCGTATAACATCATGTCTGACTTAGACGCTCAAGCTCAGCGCAGCGCCGCTATTGGCATAGCTGACGGAGCAACCCTCAGCAAAGAAGCTCAAAACAACAGCTTCCAAGTGTTAGAAGCCACTCGCCAAGATACCGAACAAAACATCCAATTAGGCGAAGAATCGCAGAGCCTCGACGTTACTCAACAAATTCTCCAAAACCTCTCGCAACAGACCGCATTGAGCGCACAAGTTCAGATGCGAAATTTACAGGAAGCTCAGCAAGCTCGCACAGATCGAGCCATTAATAACGTGCTGCTATCGCAAGCTGCTAAGGAAATATCCGCGCTCAATACGGGAGAGCGCCGAGGCAGCACTGCGTCTGGAAACCAAGCCAGCTATCAGGCGGGAATGTTGATGCTCCCCGGCGGCGGCTACTTGGGAAAACCGAGTGGCAGCAGCACAACCCCGATTTCAACTAACAGATTTGTCGCTCCCAATTAATGCTTCAAGCAGTTAACTTAAATCCGCGATAATCTGCCTAGTTTGTGTACTGAATAACCGCCTTATCAAATACAAAATTGAAGTTTTTTCCGAGGTGAAAATGAAAGACTTTTTAGCACAAATTACACCCCCAACGAGTGGTGCAGAAGGGTCATCCTTAGACATCGTTAGCGAGTCAATTAACCTGGCTAAGACTACCTCAGAATCTTGGGACAAAGTTTGGATTAGCACGATTGACCCGATCGCTTCTGGGCTGTGGGTCGGCTTAGTATCCCTCGGCATCACCCTAGCAGCCATCAGCATCCTGTTCTTAACTCTAAGCAGCGGGAAAGACATTATCGAAAAGCAGTCATGGTCAGAACTGGCAGCACTGTTCGTCTGGCCGCTCGTCATCATGCTGTTCCTCGGCGCTAACGGCAAATTGCTAGCCAATACCGTCATTTTTACTAGAAGTTTTGCCTACAGACAAGTCCAGAGTGTCCTAGAAGCGCAACTAGGAGAAATGACATTTAGGGACGCGATCGCTAACGTCACTATCAGCAATATCGGCCGCCAACAACTAGAAAATCTCTACGGTGAATGCCGAAATAAAGTCGGACAAGAACTGCTAACCTGCTGGAATTCCAAGCAAGAAGCTGCTCGGAAAATCGTTAGCGAAGCTGAAAGGCAAGCCGCCGGTTCTGCCCCTCTGCAAGCGCTGCGGGCTTTTGGTGAAACACTGTGGAATAATAGCTTGCTCGGTGCTGCTCAAGATGCCACGACTTTCATAACTGACCCCGGTTCAGTGTTTCGAGAAAAAGCAATACCGCTCGTCCGATTCATTCTTTATAGCATCCAGTGGGCGTTTGTCAACATCCTTGAAGCAGCCCTTTTACTAACAGCACTCTTTTCCCCAATCGCCATGGGACTGTCGCTACTTCCCTTGCAGGGTAGACCTATTTGGGCTTGGGCAACTGGATTTCTGAGCTTATTTGGTGTCCAACTTGGATACAACATCGTTGTCGGGCTAGCAGCCACCGTGCTAGTCAATTCTGGAGCCGAATTAGCCAGCGATGTCGCCTTCCTCTTTTTCATCAGCATTTTCGCACCCGGCTTAGCCCTATTAATCGCCGGCGGCGGCGGAATTGCCCTATACAGCGGCATTGCTAGCAATGCTAAACAACTCGTCGATGTTTTGAGCAACGCCATAGGAGCAGCCGCTAATTTGGCGATGAACAAAGGATTTAAGTAATGTCACTAATTACCAAAAGATTTTATGAAGCTACAAAGATTTTCACAAACTGCATTGTTGCCAGAAGCTAAAAATCTGCTGGCATTGTGCTTCCTCATCCTAACTGGAGTAAATATCCTCGCCCTAATTCTGCACCTCTTCGTCGCGTACCGAATCAACTCGGTAGCTGCTATGAAGACAACGCAAGTCCAGCTAATCAACGGTCAAACTTACTACGTAGCAGAACGAGATCGGTTTTTTCGGTATCCCTCAGTCATCCAAAATTTTGTCAAAAATTGGGCAGAGTTAACCTTCAACTGGGACAATAAAATACCAGGAACTAACGATACAGATTCAGGGATTAAAGTCAATTCCAAACGAGTTCCTACCAGCACTTATTTTGCTTCGTTACTCCTAGAACCCAATTTTGGCAAAGCTTCTCTCCCTGACATCGCTGAACTCGTCCCCAATAAAGTTTTTACGGGTCAATTGCGAGCAACTGTCATCATTTCTTTTTTATCCGAACCCAGAGAAGTCCGTCCCGGCGAATGGGAAATTGACATGATTGCCACTCGGTTGCTTGTCGATCGCACGTCAGGAATCGATCAAAGAATTCCTTTCAATCGCACTTTCCGAATCAAAGCAGTAGAAATCCAAACCCCGCCGCTAGGTAGTCAAGCCTCAGCTTTTGAACAGAAAGTTTATGAGCTTCGCTCGGCCGGCTTAGAAATCAACAAAATTACCGAATTCAAACCCAAATAATAGGATAACAATCGAAATAATAGGAGATAAAAACATGAGTGAAAAAGAACTTCAAAATGGACACGAATTTGATGGCGAACCCGATGAAATTGAAGAAGTTTCCTACAATACGCCACCTAACAGCACAACTAGCCATCCTTTTAATGGCAACAATTTCTCTAATGAAGCCAATAACTTTTCCCACAGTTTTAATGGCAACAACTCCTCTAATGAAGCCAATAACTTTTCCCACAGTTCTAACAGTTTTCAGGCAGCTAACGCTCCTGATGGCGCTGGCAGCAATGGTAAAAAGACGTTCGGCTCGACTGAGCGCGAGCCATTAAGCCGTGAGGAGGAAAGAGAATTAGCTGGACATGACGGAGAAGCCGATGAATTATTGACCTCTGAATACAGAATTAAACAGGACAACGAAGGAGCAGAAACTCATCCTGTTTCTGAGAAGCCCGAAGTTCGGACGTTTTCAGTATTAATGGGTACTGGCGCAGTTCTCGGCATCTTGGGATTCTTTTGGTTTGTCTTCTTTGCTCCTAAACCCGTCCGCCAACAGGCAAAAACGACGAACCCTAAACCGGCGCAAGTTTTTGAAGACGAGTCAGGAGAACTAAAAAGCCGACTGGCATTTCAAGATCAGCAGCGGACGTTAGAAGTTCAGCCACCTGAACCTAAAAATCGACCGACCCCTGCTCCCAAACCGACACCTGCACCAAAACCAGCACCAGCCCCTAGAAGGTCTGAACCCCCAAGGTCAGTTCAAAACTTTAATCCGCCACCGCCAAGGATAGTACAGACCATTCCTCAGCCACAGCCGCCTGCACCGCGCCCTTATCCTACGCCATTACCGCGCCCTGTCCCGCCGCCCGCACCGTTGGCACTTCGACCTGTGCCACCACCAGAAAAAGTAGACCCTTACGAGCGCTGGGCCCAATTAGCTTCTCTGGGGCAAAGCAGAGGTCAAGAAATTAAAGAGCTAAATGGTCAAGGTATTGCTGCCAGTTCGGCAACTTTTCCGAGCGCACCGGGGATGACAGCGGCAAATTACCCTACCGTGCGGTCAGTAATGCCAGCACAGGCAACGCTTCCCAGCACAGTAGCAATTGCGCCAACAGCAGCACAGGCAACGCTTCCCAGCACAGTAGCAATTGCACCAACAGCAGCACAGGCAACAATTCCCAGCACAGTGGCAATTGCACCAGTCCCATTGCCCCAACAGCAATCAGTGCCGCCGATTTCTCAAAACCCGCAGCCAATGCTAGTCAGTTCGCCAAAAAGCCCACAATCGGCTGCACCAATGCAAGAGATACCAGCGATCGCCATTGGAGTTACTGACTCTGCTGCAAACGCCAATAGAATGACCCCTGGAGAAGCTGGAATCCTCAACCGCACGACCGCCGAAAACAGCACAGCAATGAAAGAGATAGCCATCGGGTCATCTGCTCAAGCCAAGGTAATCGTGCCGATGATTTGGGACGAAGCAGGCCAAAGCCCAACAGCCGGAAGGTTTGCCGTCCAATTGACCGAGGACGTGATAGGAACTGACGGGGCGATCGCCTTACCATCTGGCACCGTCTTAATCACTCAAGTAGAAAATGTCACGCGCGGAAATCGACTGGTTTCTCAAAGCGTGGTGGCGCTTGTTTACCCCGATTCTGCTGGCCGCATCCAACAAGTACCCATTCCTCCCGGATACTTAATCGTTCGCGGAATCGATAACCAACCTCTCATTGCCGACAGTTTATTTGACAGAGGTTCTGAAATAGCCAAGGCTGATATTTTAGTGGGAATTCTCGGCAGCTTGGGGCGGGTAGGAGAAATAATTAATCGACCCGCCCAAGAAACTTTCAGCCAGCAGAGCGGCTTTTTTGGAAGTACGGCTGTTAAAACCACAACCTCACCTGAACCTAACATTTTAGCAGCCGCTTTAGAGGGATTCTTTACACCTACTGCCCAACGGCTGCGAGAAAGATCGGATCGCAACGCCCAAGAACTTTTGAAGCGAGGCAACGTGGCGATCGTACCAGAAGGAACTCAAGTTTCCGTATTTGTCAATGCCTTTGTCACAGTGCAAAGATAACGGAGGTAAAATAACCATGAACAAACTCACTCGGAAAATTCGTTTGGCTTTAATTTCTCCTGCCTTAATAATTGCCACTGCATTCAGTACAGTTAATATTGGGCAAGCTCAAACATCGGCGCTAAGAATTGTCGGAAGAGATGCAGCAATCAATACAACTACCAACCTTCAAGTATGGTCTGGTCGTTCCAGCGTTATTGATTTTAGCCAGACTGGTGAAGTCATTATTTACATCCGGTTAGCAGATCCATCCAGGGCCGTCTTTAACACTGATGCTGAATTAAAAACTAACCAAGCTAGAACCATATTTCTCCAACCGATTCAACTCTTACAATTTCCTGGCGCTACAACAGCCAACATTACTAACCTGTTCGTTAAAACTCGCTCTCCAGAAGGAATTGAACGCCTTTATACCTTTAATGTCGTTCACCAGAATGGGCAACCTACTAATAATGGCATTGCCATCTCTACGGTAGTGCCTGGCCAAGAGCCCAGCGTAACTTTAGCAGACAATCGAACGGCGACGATCGGCGACATCGAACGGGGATTAGACATTGCCATCCGAAGAGGTTACACGCCTCCCAATGACTCCGTTGTCTTCAAAGTTCGAGAGTTCATCGCTCTAGCTCGAAATGGCACAGCTATTGCTAAAGCTGCTGAGAAAAGTAATCTATCAATGTCTGTTGTTATTTCACTAGGGCAGCTAGGGTTGAGTCGCGAACCTTTGTATGAAATTCCAAAAACGCCATCTCCTTCGCTCCCTCCTTTAACTCGAACTCCAGGAAATTAAATCCGTTTGCTCAACCAGAAATTTCAACTTCGTATCAAGCAACAGTCCGGACAGTTTTTAGCTCACAGCCTGAAATCCTTGCTGGTATGCTCAACTCATCAATAAAGGGTTTCCTTATCAAAAACCTGCTAATTTTGTCACTTCAGGAGTTGTAGGACTTGACCTAAATATTTCCAATAATCTACATCGTTGGGTTGAGCTCCTACAATCAACCTACTGTTGCTACTGTTGCATGATTTTGAAGAACTGGTAGGTTATTTCTGCCTTGCTAGAGTAGAAACTTGGTTATTTTACTCTAAGTTTGACCTCAGTTCTTACTTTCCCATCTCAAATTTATCGGTCATTTTTTAGGAACTATTTCATTGAATCTATAGCTATAGATAGGGGTTCAGCCACTTGTAAGTCTTCAATCAGATTATCAACCCACCCCTGATAAGAGATGTATGGCACCTTAAAAACAGGTCTTAACTCTTCCCAATCCTCCACTTGAAAAAGATAGGGCGCTAACTGTTCTAAGTAGGAACGACCGAACTGAAATTCCATGTTGAGATTCCGAATCTTCGACAGTAATTTCTCTGAAATGGAAAGTTTTTCAAAGATATCTAATTCTGAAATACCCTTAACTGCCATGCTGTCTATTAACAAGACATAAAGCCTTTTGCGGGATGTTATATCCGGTAATAAATCAGCTTTAATACGCTGTAAAAATAAGTCGCGCTTCTGAATTTGTTCGGCAGTTAGCGTGGCATTGAAATATTGAATAAATGGATATTTTTCTCTTGTTAAGATACTTTCCGATACTTCTGCTGTCGTGCTTTTTTTTTACGAGCGATCGCCTCATAGGGATCTTCATCCCCTTCCGCATATTGCATCAACTCTGTCATAGACCAACCGATCGCATAGGCAAACTGGACTAACTTTTGCAATCTGGGATCGGCTTTGCCCTCGCTCCAGTTCACCAGCGTGTTGAATGAAACTCCTGTAATCCTTCCTAGTTCCCTAGAACTACCAACGCGCTCATCCTCCACCAACGCCTCTATTAACTGACCGAGACGTTTCTGGATTCCACTATCGAGCGCTAAATTTTCCTCTACTTTCGTTGACATTCCTGTTTTCTAATAGCTAAGGAGTTGCCGCAGGCATAATTGTATCGCCTGTATTATACCAGAATAACTCGTTTTACAGTCAATAGTATGATTCGCCTAACTTAATCTAAGCTCCAATCGCTAGCCTTAGACGGGATAATGATAGCCACTAATACTTTGACCCAAAACGTAACAATTCTTTACTTGATCAAAGTTATACTCGGCTATATGCTAGTTAAATGATAAATACTTTTATCAGACCCTCAAAAAATTTTGCCTCACCCTAATCCTAGTCGGAATCGCAAGTGAGGCTATTCTACCAGTGGAAGAGATACAGTTGTACAGAAAAACAACCTTAGAATCCCCATTCTGATTTTTTTCTGAACTGGACTCTTCCCAGACATTAAACACCGACGGCTGTTTGACAGCGATAGCCACCGGAGCTACTGAAGTTGTCATCTGACGAGAGAGTTAACTGCCAGATCGGGCAGACTCTTGACTGTACTTCCATCGACCGGACTTAACCGACTCTTGATGGCGGTACATCACATCTATCGGCCGACTTGTTGGAGCCGACTCTTGATGATGGTACATCTCTGGCCGACTTGTTAGAGCCAGCTTTTGATGATGGTACATCTCTGGCCGACTTGTTAAAGCTGCCTTGATGGTTTTTCCATATTAAACCATTAGAAGCACTGAATCAATAGGTATGTCTTAGAATTTCTAGTATTTAAGACATTTGCTGCTCCAACATTCGGCTTCCTCTACCCTTTGGAATAGGAGCCAAAATGCACTACAACGACCTAAGCACCCGCCTGTACCAGGGCTTGTCGCGGATTCCTCAAGACTGGCAACTCTGCTTGCTCGACGGCAAGAAAGTCCCTCAAGGCACGGGCTGGCAGCAAAAGCCACTGACTCCCGCCCAAATGAAAGAAGCCGTAACCAACGGCTGGACGGTAGACAAAGCCGATGGCACTCAATACCGCTGCTACCCCAAAGGCTACGGACCGATCACCGGTACGCCAATTGCCGCCAACGGCGCTGCTTACGTAGTCATTAGGGCAATCAAAGACTGGCAAAAGCAAAAGAACTCAGAAACCGCGAAGACGGAGGAGAGTTGATAGCGATCGCTGACATTTACCCCCAGCCCTGCCACCGCCGCTACTGGGTGAGCGATCGCAACGGCCCCACAGAAGAGCGATTTACTTCGTAATGCGAGAAAACTTTGTAATTAGCAAACCCATCAACCTGACAAGCACGATGGACCGACCATAACAGGTGGAGACAGATCGCCCCCATGTCTGGCAAGAAAATCTGCGATAATCAAAACCTTGAGGTTAATATAGACTCTAATAACCTTAGCAACAGCTCCTACGCGGAGCCAAAGCAATCGCAACGGTCACATAAGTCATCTACAGAACCCCGCCTCTGCCAAAGAAAATTCTACGAAGAATGCCCCAGTAGTGCAATCACAGATACAATCTATACGGCTGGAGTCACTGGTATGGATTTCTGGGAAATAAGCGAAACCAGTTTGAATGGTCGCAAAGATTTTTCCAAAGGTCGAGTTGAATTGCAAATCCGCGATCGTTTCGACCTAACAGACTTTGCTGAAATTGCCTATCAAGCCAAGGAAATTATCGCCCAGAACTTCGGAGAAGAAACCCTCAAACTGCACTATGCACTGGCAATGATTGCCTTCCGCAAGCCCGAAGTCGGGAGAGAGCAAATTACAGTATCAGCATCTAAACTCCTAGCTGACTTTGGTGAGAATAACAAAAAGAAACACTACATCCCAAAAGCCGAACGAGACGCCAATAGCCAGCCAGCCCGATACCTTTCTAAAGAAGAAAAACTAAGAGCCTTAGCCTATCATGGATATCTGCTAAAACGATTAGAAGTTTCCGTTAAAGCTTGGCGGATACGCAATAAAATATTTACTATTGAACACTCCAATCTCTGGGAGATTTTTCAAATTACCGAGGTGTTTCATCAAGAAAAAAACACCTTGATCGATATTGAAATCACTTATCGCCCTGGCAAATGGTTTGACAAATTTGCAGGTCACGAATACTTGCGGGAATTTGGCTACATTACCAGCGAGGCGCTAAAACTAGATTATTACCAGGAAAAAATGGCTCTCAGACTGGCTTATTTTGCCCTATTTGCCCTGCAACAGCACAAAAGCGGTCGGTATCAAATAGAAACACTGCTGACGCGAATCGGGTATAAGAACGACATAGAGACAGCCAAGAGAAACGGAGTTACTGCCTCGAATTTAAAGCGCAGCTTCGATCGAGGGCTAAAAACACTGGGAAATTTTGAATACCCCTACCTCTTTGACTACGAGCCCGATGTCCCTGACTGGGCGCATCCAAACAGCAAAGTCAAAAAGCCTAATCACTGGTTTGAAACCTGGCTACAACTTAACGGGACTTTACGCCAGCCAGAAGCGCTACCCAAACACCCACAACAACCCGAACCAAAACCAGAGCAACCGCAACCGCCCAAAAGACCCGCCCACAAGCAGAAGTCAGCTCAGCCAGCAGCCAACCTAACCGAACCCATAGCTTTTGGTCAATGGGTGAGAGAAGCTCGGAAAACTATGGAAGAAAGCCTGAGAACAATGGCAAAAGAGCTGGGTATCTCAGCATCCCAGCTATCTCAGATTGAAAACGGCTGCTATCCACATACCATCAAGCCCAGCCTGAAAACCAAGATAATTCGTCACCTTGGCTTAAATGAGTAACTAGCCAACCAAAAGGCATCTTGCATCCAGCGGAAAGACTCCCAGTTCAGGGGGTCTTTTTAGCTTTTTGAGCAGCAGAGTGTTTAAACCGCTAAACACCTAAAAAATTGGCACTTTTGCTTGAGTCTATTATCTGGCAATGGTTTCAGCGCCTAAACACTTTGGGGGTATTCGGAAAAGTTTAGGGGGTATTCGGAAAAGTTTAGGGGGTATTCGGAAAAGTTGTAAATTTGAAACCTTTGTCCTGTATAGCTTTCAGCGCCTAAAAATCTCCTGAGTAGTTTGAGTAGTTTAACGGAGTGTCACTAACCACAGCAGCCCAGTCAGACAGGCTAAGGATTGATTTCAAATTCTGCCCAATATAAAACGTGACGAGAGAAATTTATCTGAGGTGCTGGAAGCATTGCCGTCAAACCAAACGCACGGGAATTGCCCGCAGCCTTGCTGACACCAGAGAAACACCCCTACCCCTACGAAAAGCCCCCTCAACCCCGCCTAACCGCTTCCGGCTGCCCCGACCTTCCACCAACACCGGAGGTGTGCTGTGAACGCGCCCATCTCCCCACTGTCCGAATGGCTGGCTTCAGGCGTAGACCCCGACCTCATCGCCCTCAACGTCCAAACCCTCTCAGGCGACACCCCCTACCCGTACCTCCTGTACGAAATCAACGCCGCCTCCGGCAGAGTCCACCCCGACGCACAATGGCGGTGGGCCAGAAAGCACTACAGCCACATCGAGCACGGTGGTTGGTGGTGTTCGGGCCTTGACCCCCTCAACAACTGGCAGCCCATGTATTGGGGCTGCTTCAAACCCCAAAGGCCCCGAAATACCTTTGACCCCAAAGGCAAAATCAAACCCGTCAAATACGAACACCCCCCCAAAACCCCCACCAGAGCCTTCTTCCTGCAAGTCCCAGACCACATCTGGGCAAAAGTCGCAGCACGCTACGATGTCCCCATCGACAACTCAGACAAACAACTTGGCTTCTGGCAATGGGTATGGGACAACAACATCCCCGTCCAAATCGTCGAAGGCGCAAAAAAAGCCGGATGCCTACTCACACTGGGCTACGCCGCCATCGCCCTCCCCGGTGTCACCGGCGGTGTCAGAACCAAAACCCCTCAAGGCGAAAAATGCGACCCCTACCTCATCCCCGAACTGCAATACTTCGCCACAGAGGAACGTGAAATCTACATCTGCTTCGACCGCGACAGCAAACGCCAAACCATCCAGAACGTCAACCGGGAAATTGGCAAACTCGGTCGCCTTTTCACTTCCGCCAAATGCCCCGTCAAAGTCATCAACCTGCCAGGGCCAGAAAAAGGCGTTGACGATTTCGTGGTATCGAAGGGCTCCGATGCCTTCAGCGCCCTCAAAAATGAAGCACAAGGCTTCCAATTCTGGCTTGCTAGGGAATCATGGCTTTTAACCTATCCCGCCTCTTTAAAGCTAAATTCTCGCTATCTGGGAAAACTCCCCTATCCAGAGTCCGGGTTAGCCTGCATCAAAGCCCCCAAAGGCACCGGCAAAACCCAAGCCCTGACTAACTTAGTCTCACAAGCCCTTAACACGGGCGATCGCCGCGTGCTGATAATTACCCATAGGATTCAACTGGGTAGGGCTATCTGTGCCAGCTTAGGAATCAACTACATCGACGAAACTAGGGACTCAGCCGAGGGTAAACTGTTCGGATACGGCTTGTGCATAGACAGCCTCCACCCCCTATCTCAAGCTAAATTCAATCCTGAAGACTGGTTCGGTGCGATCGTCATCATCGATGAGTGCGAACAAGTCATCTGGCACGCCTTAAACAGTTCAACTTGCCGCGAAAACCGAGTCGCTATCTTGCAAACTCTGCAAGAACTCATCCACAACGTCTTGACAAGTGGCGGCTTAGTTGTTGCCCAAGATGCCGATTTATCCGATTACAGCATTGACTACTTAATAGCCATAGCAGGTATCCCTATTTCGCCTTGGGTTGTTGTTAACGAGTGGCGACCAAAACGAGGGCGAGATGTGACTTTTTTTGCCACTTCTAACCCGGCTTCGCTGTATGTGCAAATGGAGCAAATTCTGTCTCAAGAAGTCACTTGTTGTGACCTTGAAAGCCGAGCCGAATGCTGTCCGATAACCCATGCTGAATGTGGTTATAAAAATTCTGCTGAATGTAGTTCTATAAACACTACTGAATATCACCCTATAGAGCGATATCGACCGCGCATTATGGTTGTAGAAGACTCGCAAAAAGTTACAGGGAATTGGTCTTGTCGCAACCTTGAAACCCAACTGCAAAAACGCTTTCCTCATCAGCGAATTCTCAGGATTGATAGCGAATCAGTATCAGATCCAAATCATCCCGCTTACGGTTGCATTGACCAACTAAATACGCTCATACAAAACTATGATATCATCATCGCTAGTCCCACAATTGGCACAGGAGTTAGCATTGACATTCGCCATCATTTTACAGCGGTTTTCGGCATTTTTAAAGGAGCAATTGCTGTCAATGACGCTTTGCAAGCACTAGCGCGAGTTCGAGATGAAACAGTGCCTTGGTTTGTCTGGACTGCGCCCTTTGGTGTGGGCAAAATTGGCAATGGCAGTTCGAGTTACCAAGCAATTCTCAAATCTCAAAAAAAAGTCATCACAACCAATCTCAAATTGTTGCAAAACGTTGATTTTGACATTGATGAAGCTTGCGACCCAATTCACTTGCGAACTTGGGCTAAAATGGGGGCGAGAATTAATGCTGGGATGTGGAACTACAGGGAGGCAATTTGGGAAGCTTTAAAAGCTGAAGGGCATTCTGTTTCGCTATGTCGAGAGAATCAATTACAACAAGAACTCAAAGTTTTGCTGTTACGACAGCTTGCAGCAAACAATGCTCAAAATTGGGATTTATTGGAAGAACTAGAGTCGCAAAACCGCAAATTAAGGTCGGAGTTAGATAGCCGGGAAACGGTAGCAGCTTGCATCCGTGCAGAAGCGACATCTATTAAGGAAGAGAATAAATTGTTAGAAGCGCAGGCTGTTAATAATGCTTCTGATATTACTCTTTCTAAATACTTAGAATTAAAGGACAAACGGGCTAAGACTCGTGATGAACTAAAGCAGCAGCGCAAGTATCAATTACAAGAGACTTATGGAGTGCCCATCACGCCTGAACTTAAGTTGAAGGATGATGCTGGCTGGCTGCCTCAAATTCGCTTACATTACTATTTAATTTATGACCCGGAGTTGGTCAGATTTCGAGATAAAAATCACTTGGCGGGGCATCTGGAAAGGGGGCAAGGAAAGGTGTGTCCTCAAGATTTGCGTTTGCTGACGGCAAGTGTGGAAGCTTTGAAGGCGTTGGGGATAAAGTCATTGTTTAATGTTAACCGGGAGTACCGGGGGACTGACGCGGATGTGATAGCTTTTGCGGAACAAGTGAAGCAGTGCAGTGTTGATATTAAGGATTTTCTGGGTATTAGTATCCATCCTGATGCTAAGCCGATGGAAGTGGTGCAGTATATTTTAAGGGGTAAGCTGGGCTTTACTTTGCGGCGGGTTCGCCAAGAAAGGTCGGAGGAACGAGATGCTTTAGGTAGGCAGAAGCGCATTAGGGTTTACCAGTTTGAGTTTCCCCAGGATGGCAGGGAGGCGATTTTTGAGGTTTGGCAGCAGCGGGATAAAGAGGCAGTGTCGGCGGAAGGTGCACGAGAGTGTTTAGGAGAGGTTTGTAGTGGCACAGGGTCGGATAATAGTATAGAGATGTCAGGGGGTGTGCCTCCCCTTGGTTTATCTCAAGAGATTAATGAGGTGGGAACTGCTGGCACAGGGTCGGATAATGATATAGGGATATCAAAGGGTGTGCCTCCCCTGGGTTTTCCTCAACAAAATAATCAGGTGGGAACTGAGGTGGGAACTGTCGGCACAGGGTCGGATAATAATATAGGGATGTCAGAGGGTGTGTTTTCTCAGGATTTGCCTCAACAAAATAATGAGGTGGGAACTGCTGGCACAGGGTCGGATAATAATATAGAGATATCAGAGGGTGTGTCGCCTCTGGATGAGGAATGGACTCACACTACTCAAGTGTTCGGAGTGGAAGCTGCACCTGGGGAGACATTAACAACTGAAGAAATGGGAATTGTAGCTTCATATCAGGCGATAGAGCCCGAAACTCATGCTATTCCCACTTATGAGGTAAAAGTACCCCAAATGGCACCGTCTGAGCTGAAAGTTGGCTCGGTGGTGAGGTTCTGCGGTGAGGTTCAGAAATATGTCGTTAGAGCTGTTTCTGGGGCTCAGGTAATGGTGAAATCCCTGTTTTCGGGGCAATTCGTCAACACTTACGCACACCGCTTAGAGCTTGCAGAAGGGGGGACAGGATGAGTTATTTATGGCGATCGCGATTGATGCTCAGTATTTATTCAGGAGTTGCCTGCTGCTCAACATACTTTTTAAGTTGCTCATTCGGTAATTGTCACTTCACCCATAACGAAAGCAGTAGCCACTTTATCCTTCCAGCAAGCTACTGCTTTTGTATACGTAAGTTATGCGCTTGCTCCCTCTATAGCAGCGGTACGAAGTTCTAAGCATTGCAGGCATTATTAGTGCAATTTTAGGGTTCCATCTAGCGTGCCAAGTTATGGGTGAAATGACAGTAATGTCGGATTAATTTTTGATTAACTTTTATCTCCGCGCCTACCGTCGCGGAGTGGAAGACAGCTGAACTAACAATTCCCGCACCCGGCCTACAAACAAAGCGAGCTACTGAAACCACTTTCCGCAGAGAGTGCTAATTGTGGCGACTGAACGCTCACTCGCCACTGTCCCCTCGCATTGGCGCCCGTCACGCGCGAGGCGATCGCAAAGAAAGAAAACACAACTTTTCGCTTTCCTGAAACCGCTTAGATCCTCGTACAGCAGGTCGGAGCCTTTGAATTAATTATCAGAGGAGGTGTATTTCTCCTCAGTTAATCATCCAAAAGGCTGAAGTTAATTATCCGTTTTTTCAGCCCGTGTAGCCATGCTGCACCATGTTGTCAACTGTTGCAATCTAAAAAAGGTTAGCAATGCTTACCGCGAAAGTTTTGATTTGGAGTTTTCTGTTAATATGACTATCCAAACTATCAACGATGTACTATTTCCCCCTTTCCTTTTTACCACTCTCTTTTGCTTAGCCTCAGTATTCCTGCACAAACCTGAAGCAGCCCAAGAAGAACTCACAGACAATCGAACCCAAGTAAATGTGTCAACAGTCGCAACACCATCCGATGGTATTGGCAGTGCCGTAAATGGAGCAACAATTGAAATTGAGAAACCAGCCAGATCCCATCACACTCGCCATCAGACCACAGGCAAAAAAACACCAAACCAACCAGCAAAACCAATTGATTTGGCCGCACATTCAGGCGCAAGCACAACCTCAGTTCCTGCCGTTAATACTTCACTAATTTCACTTAGGCAAGCTCGCAAAATTGCTAGCGCCATCAAAGCTGCTGCGCCAGAACTGGGGTTCAAGCAAAAAGTTAACGGCTCTGATTCCTCTATTGAATGGTTGCAGGCTAAAATCAAAAATCGGCTGGAAAATTCTCCCCTAATTGTGATGCCTATCATCCTCAAGCTTGCTCCCAAAGCGGTGATTGCAAATACTCTAGCATCTGCTACTTCCGAACTAGGTGAAAGTGCGCGTTCAGTGTCCTAGCAGCGAACGAAAAGTTTCTCAACCAACCAGCGTACTCGTTTACCCTCCGAAACTTATAACAATGCCCAAGCCTTACGAAGGCTTGGGTAGTTCTTTTGACCAGAATAAGCGATTTTCCAATAAAATCCTAATTTTATATTAAAGGGGAACAAAACTAGCAAAACAACTTGCAAAGTGAATCAAAAAATAGTATAATCAAATTATTACAAGCGCCACTTCTATTTGAGCGTACTGTTATGGCGGCACTTAAACCTGTTACCTTCCTAGACCTCATAGATGCGATCGCCACCTTGCCAATTATCAATTTGCCTGAGAATTTAAGTCAGTTGAGTAGCAATAAAAGCCAATCTAACTGCAATAAAGGACGCGGGCTCCGGCATCCTCGGCGCAGCGCCCCGCAAGTGGCCCATCAAGCGATAAAAGCTTTTCGGCAGACTTGACGAAAGGACTCTTTCGTCCAATAATAAGGGAGCTTTCATTTTGGAGGGCTGCGCCGTGAAGGTTCAAGGCAACGGGCGTGCTAAGATTTTGACGCCCGCCGAAATATCTAGGCTGTTCGACCGGGGTTTTGTTACAGCAAGGGATAGGCTTTTGTTTGCTGTGACCTTTTATTGTGCCTGTCGTATTTCAGAGGCGTTAGCTTTAACAACTCAGGACATTGTTGGCGGTGTGGTGACGCTGCGGAAAGCGACAACTAAGGGCAAGTCAGCAACGCGAACGCTGCCGCTACATCCCATGTTGGCTAAGTTTTTATTGGCTTACAATCCAGATGCGGGTTTTTTGTTTCCGGGGCGAGAGGGTACGAAGCCTTTGACACGCTCTCAGGCAGACTTGATTTTTAAAGAAGCTTGCAAGCGGGTAAGAATTAAGGGAGCTTCCACACATTCGATGAGGCGGACAGCACTCACGAATTTGAGCAATGCTGGGGTGCCACTGCGGGTAATTATGGAGATATCAGGTCACAAAAATTTGTCGAGCCTCCAGCGCTATTTAGAAGTGCAGCCGGAACAGCTTGTCAAGGCCCTCGGGATTCTGAAGTGAAGCTATCGCGACTTTGGTTCGCCAGATTGTTTCAACAGTTGAAGGGCTCTCCCGTAAGTCTTCTTTGAATTCAGGCGAAAAGCCCTTGTCAAAATCTAGGGATATTCATTGATAGTCAGAAGATTGAACTGACAAATAAATTTGTCAGTTCAAGACAGGTTTGGCCTTGTCAAAGAGCGGCAGCCCAGTAGGAGCGTGGTGAAGAAGGCTCTCAAACACCTTCCATTTGGTTGACGACGTTAGCGCAGCCGGAGAAGAGGATCGCTCGATCTGATTTTTTTCAACCGCTCACGACAATAAATCTTGTTTCTGATCGATCGCGAGCACCTAGGATGACGTAAATACGTCGTTAGCACAGCCGGAGAAGAGGATCGCACTCAGCCAGCGGGCTGGTCAAAGAGCGGCTATCGCCGCTATTGGGAGTGACCTGCTCATTTAAGTTTCATCCATTCTTAACAATAGCGAACGCATTCACCTAGGAAAGCCTTCATCACGGGCGATCGCCCTCAAAAAAGCCAGTTAGCTGTGAAGAATTATGATTGACTTCTATTTCAGTTAACTGGCTCCCTTTCAATTAACCACACAAAATTCAAAGAGGGAGGCTATCTCGCGATGAACGGACACAACTTGAATTTACTGCCAGTACCACTACCGCCCATGCTGCCAGAAATGGTGGGTATCGTTGGTGATTCCCGATACTTCGCCATGTTTTATATGGGCAGCAAAGCTACTTGGACTGATGGTAGAGGGTTAGGGACTTTCAGTTACTATGCCGTGTACAAGCCACTTACTGAACATCCCGCTCTCGCCCTCGAGCTGGAACCATACCACCTCGGTTCCGATGATGAATTTCCCACCCATGCAATTGTGTGCGATCGCTTGGAAGAAAAGATGTATGTCGGAGATTACTCAGAAGTAGAGAAATTTCTCAATATCCAGCACCCGCCGCTGCCCACTCTGTCACCAGAAGAGGTTGAACAGCAACGGCAAAGGATTGAGGAAGAACTGGCAAACTTTGACATTTCCACGTTCCAGAAGTTGGGGATGTTTGAGTTGTTGGCAGGGCACAATCAACAACAAAAGCAGGAGCTAGTGGAATTGGCGCATTGGCTTGACCAACAAGTAACTGAAGATTTGCTCCGGCGATACGTCGAAGCTGCTAATAAAGGTAACTGGAAAGCGATTTCTGTACTGCAAAACTTTTTGCACAGATGGGGAAACTGCTGAAGATTGGCAAGCACGAGTTCAATTAGCTTGTGAAGTTATCGAATTGATTTCAGTTGATTGATTTAGGGGAATATCGCGCTGCAATTTCTTTATCAATAAATTTGCCTGAAAACCTGTCAAAAAAAGTCAGGTGCAATCGATTCACAGCTATGAACTTATGTCAATCTTAAAAGGAAGTCGAGATTTGATTTCGGCGCTGCCGCTAAGAGATTTGAAGGGGATGCCACCTTCAATCGAATTGCCTGCTAATTTTGCCAAAATTCACACGCCGCGCTTTGAGTGCGGCGAGATGGTGCGCTGGACGGGTGTTGGCGAAGAAGCTGATTGGGGGATAGTTATTGGCAAATTTTACAACTGCGAACCGCGCCGGTACTGTTGGATGTGGTGCTACATAATTTGGCTGGCTGCTAATTCCAAGAGCGCAGCTTGGTGTCAGTTTGATACGGCGCGGGAGGAAGATTTGGAGGGGTTTGAGGATGAAAAAGCCGCAGACTTTGACAGATAGAGAGCGCAATTTAATTGCAGCTTACAGCCAATGCCAATTGGGAATGACGCCGAAGCAGTTTTATGGCAAGTGGGCGGTGAGTTACGAGGAAATCGCTTTTATTTGTTCCCGTTCTAATTCTACAGTGCGGGGTTGGTTTAAAAAGGGAAAAAATCGAAGATTTCCTACTGCTGTTGATTTGCGCCATTTGGCAGTAATGGACTTTCTGCTGGAACATTTTGAGGAAATTCCAGAGGCACTGGCAACCTTGCTATGTCGGCTTTCTGAAGATAATAGCGTGCATTAGTAGTGGCGCGTCTGCTTGAAATTAGTGCATTGAACAATTGCCCGTGTTTTCTCAAATTGATAAACTTCAAAGCGTTTCACGGAGGCCCAGCACCCGTTATGGAGCAAAGAAACTCTTTCTCCCCCTCTCCCCTTCTCCCCTTCTTCCCTTCTCCCCTGCGAGTTTCTGAGGAGATTTCTAATGCCTCATTTCCAAATAGACGCGCCACTATTGTTTTTGATTTTATACACATCAAGCCTTTTCAGCATCAAAAGATAATTTGAGCTGGTTTCAGCACAAATATAGTCAATTGTCAATATCACCGTGACCTGTCTTTGACAATATTGTTTCAATTAAGGTAATGGCAGGTAATCAAACACAAACACAATTTGTTACTGTTATCAGGAGGTTAAAATGACCTATTTTGAGAAGTTGCACCCGTGGTGCTTAATTCGCTTACTTCCTAATTGCCAGCGTATTGTTGTGGCGCGATTTCGCAAGAGAAACGATGCAGATGAGCATCTGCGGGTTTTGCAACGGTTGGTTAAACATCGCACATTTGTGATTATTTTTGATAGTCAAGAACAGCCAGTTTTGCCTCAAGATTGATGGGTCAAGCTTATTTTGAAGTCGAATTAGTCAAAGTACCTGCATTAGATTAATAACTCCGCTTCTCCACAATTTCTCCTAGTTATCAATCCAACTGATAACTGGGAGAGTTTTTGATGGGTGCATAAGTCCTAACTATGGAAAAATTGAGTAGCAGTCAAATCAACAGAACAAATTATACAAGACTTACGCCCCAAGTGTTTAAATACACTATTGGTAGCGGTAAGGTGCTTAGGGAGCGCCCCTACATATAGAGGTTATGCGTAAGTTTTGTTATAGTTATCAGAAAACTGGGTTGAAAACCCCGTCCTTCGCTTGACGGCTTTAATTCAAGTAGGTCGGCAAAAATTTAAATTATTAAAAAATTAAGAATTGCGAAATATTTTGAATCAAGTAAGTTTTTAGACTAGAATAAAACCAGTTCATTTTTCAAATACAGGTAACTAAATCTTGGTCACAAACTATGTTTACAAACTGCGTCCCAATCGAACACAAGACTCAAAAATGTCTCACTGGGTAGATATGTTAAGAAGCCACTACAATTGGTGTCGTGCGATTCGTTTAACCTAGCGCGACCTGATAAGGTTGTTTAGTATGGGAAGCCCACTTCCCTAGCGGATTCACACCCGCTACTCCCACGTAAAAGACTTCATTTGAAGTCCGGTCACGCCCCAAGTAAGCAATGAACGGGATGGAATGCAGACCACGAAAGTAACTGAAACTGCTAGCCTAAAGCGGTAAGCGTGCAAGGGGGAATCCTCCAATGGTGAACGCAAGTAAACTATCATTTTAAACTGCGTTATACGAAAAGGAGCCAAATCAGGCTGACAGGCTCTGACCAAAAGGTAAGTGGATAGGATTTATAGTTTTGGTTTCTATAAATCGTGTGAACACGCATCTCCACCGCAGAATAGATAGCACCTAAAGGGGGATAGAAAACTAAACGACACAACAGGGTAAGCCCCACAGAGTCTAAGAGAGGTCGAATACTCTTAGTAAGTCTAAGGTAACAAGGACAGAACACTCTGTCGGGTAAAGGATGGAAGAACAAGCAAACGCCAGCCTGTAATGGGATGGATAGAGGGTGGAACATCACCTCTGACCGAAAGGAAAGCAGACTTCTTCTGGGTCTTATACGAGAGAAACTCTCACAAAGGAATCAAATCTGAGGACAAGTTAGATGGTGTCAGCAATGACAACAAACGGACTAAAGAAAAGGCTAGAGAACTGGAACCAGGTCAACTGGAGAAAAATTAACAAAGCCATTAGAAACCTGCGTCAAAGAATCTTTCGTGCGAGAAGGCTTGGTAACTTCCGTAAGCTAAGAAGCTTGCAGAAGCTGATGCTTCGTAGCTACGCCAATCTACTACTGTCAGTTCGACGTATAACTCAAACCAACCAAGGTAAAGCAACGGCTGGCATTGACAAAGAAATCGTCAATACCCCAAAGCAAAGGGTGATTCTGGTAAATAATTGGGAAGGGGGAAACCTCAAACCAACACGAAGGGTAGAAATACCCAAGCCTAACGGCAAAAAACGACCGCTCGGAATCCCGACCGTGCGTGACAGAATCGAACAGACAATAGTAAAGAACTCACTCGAACCCGAATGGGAAGCCATATTTGAGCAAAATTCCTATGGTTTCCGCCCGGGAAGAAGCTGTCTTGATGCAATAGAACAAGGTTTCAATCTGCTATCAAGATGGCACAACTGGGTTCTGGAGGCTGATATCAAAGGCTTCTTTGACAACATCGCCCATGAATCTATCCTGAACATGATGGGCAATTTCCCAAAAAGAGAACTCATCAAAGGATGGTTAAAAGCAGGTTTTGTATACCAAGGGAATCTGAATCAAACCGAACAAGGGACACCACAAGGCGGGGTGATTTCACCTCTATTAGCCAATATTGGTTTGCATGGCTTAGAACATTATATCAAAGCCACTAATCCTAAGCTTGGTGTGGTGCGTTACGCCGATGATTTCATCGTAACGGCTAGAGACAAAGAAAATCTCACAGTCGCACAAAACCTGATTAAAGCATGGTTGTCTGAACGAGGTCTTGAATTCAGTTCTGAGAAGACGATAATCACGTCAATGGAAGATGGCTTTGATTTTCTAGGGTTTAATTCTCGACACTACGATGGAAAACTTCTAATCAAACCTTCCAAAAAGAAGGTTCTTGCCTTCTGCAAAAGGATTGGTGAAGAGGTTAAGAGCCTGAATGGTGCAGAACAGGAAGTCCTCATCAAAAAGCTGAATCCTATTCTCCGGGGTTTTGCGAACTACTATAAAGGTGTAGTAAGCAAAGAAACCTTCGGCTATATCTCACACCGAGTATGGCAATACCTTTGGCGTTGGGCAAAGCGTAGACACCCCAACAAAGGCACTAAATGGGTAAGAAAGCGCTACTTCAAAACCATTAAAGGCAATAAATGGATGTTCGCCTGCACCACAAGCGACCGCCGAGGGAAGGATAAAGAACTTGTCCTTTACCAGATAGCATATACAGCCATTGAACGCCATATAAAGGTCAAGGGTGACGCAAGTCCCGATGACCCCTCACTAAAAGAATACTGGGAAAAGCGCCACCAGAAGCATGGTAAATCTCGCTTTGAAAAAGGCTCCAAGCTATATAAAATAGCAGAAAACCAGAACTGGAAATGTTCAGAATGTGGCGAACTCTTATTCAACGGAGAGGAAATCGAAACCCATCACATAGTATCTGTGGCAGAAGGTGGAACAGACGACATGGAAAATCTTCAGCACCTGCACTCTTCGTGTCATAAACAGATACACAAAATCCAAGTCAAATCTCGCTTGAAGTAAGGCTTGAGCCGTATGAGTGCGAAAGTCTCATGTACGGTTCGTGCGGTTCGTTTCTATGAAACTAGCCTGTATGGGTTAGGGGATTAGAGCCTTTACGCCGCCTTGGGTGCAAGCCCTAAAAGATAGTAAAGGTAACTTCAGTTGAGTGTGAGTGCGTCAAACTCAAATTTGACAAGTCTTACCCGCTAGGAATGGCGTGATGCCAAAACTGCCCACATGGATAGAGAACAAACTCTAAAAATGAAGCTGGGGACAGAACGAGAATAACAAACCTGAGATGGGAGCAACTCGTATAGGTAAGTAGTCAAGGTTAAACATTAGTTGAACTCTCGGAAAAAGCGTCTGAGCGTGAACGACCGAAATCAAGGTCGAACAACGACACAACATAACACTTAAAGTGTGAAAATACCCGCATTATTTTGAACTGGATAAATGCAATTCTGGGAAATCGTGGGCGAAATGAGAGAACCTAAAACTACAAAACAACTCAACCGAGGAACGAATAAAACGGCTCTTTCAACCTTCAATTTGAAAAAATCAATTCTCAAATTGTGGACTCCTTAAATAAGGGTTAGCGGGTAGAGTTGGTAAGATGTACTCAAAAATTCAAGAAATCAGGACTCTTGGACAACTGGGTACGGTTTACATAGAAAATGTTCATTCAGGCGTAGAGAATGTTATGGCAACGGAGTTAAATCCAGTTGATAAATGGAAATCAATTCCTTGGCGCAAGCTGCGGAAAATTGTGTTTCGCCTACAAGTGAGAATATTCAAGGCTCAGAAGAACGGTAACGTGTTCCTAGTGCGTAAGCTTCAGAAACTTTTATTAAGCTCTCTTTGCAGCGAAATTGCTTGCTGTTCGGCAAGTGACACAGTTAAATACTGGACGGAAAACCGCAGGGGTGGACGGAAAGAAAGCCCTCGAACCCTCACAAAGACTGGCACTATTTGAAGTGTTAGTTAAGAACTGGAAGCAATGGAAACATCAGCCTCTAAAGCGAGTGTACATACCCAAAGTAGACGGAACTAAAAGAGGACTAGGAATCCCGACCATTAGCGACAGAGCATATCAATGTCTCATCAAATATGCCTTGGAACCCGCAGCAGAAGCTACGTTCAACGCTCATTCTTATGGGTTTAGACCTAGCCGAAGCTGCCATGATATCCAGAGACAATTATTCAATAATCTAAACTCTAGCAGTAATGGGTTAGAAAAAAGAATTTTGGAATTGGATATTGAAAAATGTTTCGACAAGATTGACCACAAATTCTTAATGCAATCAGTCCAACTACCAAAGGCAGCAAAACAAGGGGTATTTAGGGCAATAAAAGCTGGAGTCAGAGGAGAATTTCCTTCATCAGAATCCGGTACGCCCCAAGGGGGAGTTTTCAGCCCATTACTAGCAAATATAGTCCTTCACGGATTAGAAAATGTTGGTCATGAGGTCAGATTAAAAATCAGAAATGGTGGCAGATACATAGACACTATTACTGGATTTCGTTATGCGGATGACGTTGTGTTTATTCTGAAACCAGAAGACGACCCTGAACCCCTCCGAGGACACATTGATAAATTCTTGGAAACAAGAGGATTAAAAGTTAAAGAAGCCAAAACCAAAGTCGTACATAGTACAGATGGTTTCGACTTCCTTGGGTGGAACTTCTCAGTTAAACCCAATGGTAAATTCATTTCAACACCAAGTCAAAAAGCTACAATTAGCATTAAGGCAAAAGTTAAAGAAGTGATAAAAGATAGTCGTTTCACTCTCGAACATCGAATCAACAAGTGTGGTTCGGTGGTAAGAGGGTGGAGAAATTACCATAGATTCTGCGCTCTGAGTCAACACAACCTGTGGTCACTGCGCTATTGGTTATGGAAATTCATTCGGAAACAAGGAAGATACAACCGTTATCAAACCAATAAGGTTATAAAAAGAGCAATTCCTGCGGTTAGTTGGTCAGCCTGCAAGTTTGTCATTGTCAAGGGAGATAAATCACCCTATGATGGCGATTTTGTTTACTGGTCAAAACGAGAGAATGCTCACTACGATGGGATAACGGCACGACTTCTCAAGAAACAGAATCACAAATGTACAGAATGTAATCTATCGTTCATGTCAGGTGATATTGCAGAACTACACCATATCGACGGCAACCATGACAATTGGAAACCTATAAATTTGGAAGTTCTACATCGTGAATGTCACCAGCATCAGACCGTTCATGGTCAGGTGAGAGTCCGAACAGCGGGTTAAACCCGACTTATTAGGTGTCAGACTAGGAGCCGGATGCAGTGAAAGCTGCACGTCCGCGTTCTGAAGGAGAGGTGTCCTGTGGTAACACAGGCATCGACTCTAATTGAAGGAGAGGTAGAGGTGGCAACGCCTCTATCGACTCTAACTCAACGACAGAATTACCCACTATAACCAGCAATTCATCCAAGGAAATTACTGCGATCTTAGAACTCAAAGCGAGGTATCCCCATTAACCTGCTATGTCAGTAAAAATGGTGCAACCGGAAATCCTTGGAAATCCTCAAAAACCGATGCTTCAGGTAAGACTAAGAACCCTCGTCGCAGTGCTGGCGACATTCAAATCACAGCACTACCTGACTTAAAAACAGCTAGACCTTGGTATAGTGGAATTGACTCAACAGTTTTACAACAGAATGTTAAACGCTTAGATACCGCCTACAAAAACTTCTTTGAAGGTAGAGGATTCCCTAGATTCAAAAACCGGAGTAACTTTACGTCCTTTACTTTTGTAATGGGCATCAAAGTCAAAGGCAATAAAATCTATTTACCCAAGCTAGGGTGGATGCGATTCTATAACTCACGTTCAATTCCCGATGGTTTTACTATCAAGGCTTGTGCTGTCAGGAAGCGTCAAAATGGTTGGTATGTGTCCCTGAGGATAGAGAACAAATCTGTTCCCTATACAATAGCAAAATCTCTCAAGGATGTGGTGAAAGTAATTGGATGTGACTTAGGAATTACCAAGCTAGTTCATCTATCTGATGGATGTCAAATTGAAAATCCTAAGTTTTCCACATCCAAAAAAGCTAAACGCACCCTAAAAATCAGACAGAAAAGAATTAACCGCAAAATCAAAGGGAGCAAAAATCGCCAGAAAGCAGCTAAAAAAGTAGGGCGGTTACATCAAAAGATCGGTGAACGGCGTCACGCTTATCAATGGAAAGTAGCTAACAAGATAGTATCTCGTAACGTAGATGCGATTGCCATAGAAAACTTAAATATTTCAGGGATGAAGCACCGATGTCAGGTAAAAATTGACGAAAAGACAGGGAGGTTCCTCAAAAACGGGCAATCGAGAAAGAAAGGTTTAAATCGTTCGATATCAGATGCAGGTTGGGGTGAATTGATTCTAAAGATTGAGTATCTGGCTGCAAAGCAAGGCAAAGTCACCATCAAAGTCAATCCCAAACACTCCAGCACAGAATGCAGAAATTGCGGCCATATTGACAAGTCAAACAGAGATGGAGAAAAATTCATCTGTGTGGAATGTGGCTATTACCAGCACGCAGATATCGGAGCGGCAAAAACCATCAGAGATAGAGCTTTAAAAATGGTACGCGGGGACTCCGCGAAACCAGGGATTTTTTAAATCCCTAAACGCTTGAGGAGCTTGTTGCAAGACAAGGATAGCAGCCCACCTTTTAAGGCAAAAGGATTGCGCCCAAGAACCCGCACGCTTGCGCGGGATATTAAGATCGAAATGTCTTAAGAATCCTCGTGCCTTCAGGCGCCCGGAGTGTCAATGTGTAAATTTCAGCTACCGCTGATTAGTGTTTGAAAGATAGTAGAAGAAACCAACCCTATGATTCAAACACTGGTAAAACCGAATTTTCAATTAACTTCTCAACAAAACAACGCCCTCCAACTCCTCGAACAATTTGTAGCAAGTTCTAAACGGGTATTCGGGCTATTTGGATATGCAGGTACGGGAAAATCAACCCTTGTCAACCTGGTAGCAGAACAATTAGTCAGCGCCGGAAAGAGAGTCGCTTTCACTGCTCCCACCAATAAAGCTGTAGGCGTATTGCGACGGATGGCTGCTGAAAAAGGACTGAGAGGAGTAGACTTTATGACCATCCACCAGCTATTGGGGTTAGCTCCAGTCAAACAGGGGCAAAATAAAATCCTCAAACAAGTTTCTCCTTCTTTCCTTCACCTGTACGACACCATTTTTCTCGATGAGTGCAGTATGGTTACAGCAGAACTGTGGAATATCATTCAAGAAAGAATTGCTAGCGCTTTACTCATCGGCAGCAATCGGCAGCTTATTGTTATGGGCGACCCCGCACAATTGCCTCCTGTTAATAAGGGCGAAATAGAAGAGAAAAAATCTCAATCCTTCAGCGTGCCTGAAAAAGCCGTTTTAACAGAGGTCGTCAGGCAAGGTGCGGGCAGCCCCCTGCTAGAATTCGTAACAGCTTGCCGCACGGCTGTCAAGAGCAAAGAGGCGTTCAAACCCTTCTCCAAATTCAGCTTTGATAAAAAAAACGGAGCCTTCTTAGTCAGAGAAAAAACGCTGCTGAAATACGCCTTAAAAAAGTTCTCTTCTACTTTCCCTCAAGACCCTGATTGCTTTCGCATCCTCTGCTACACTAACGAGCGCGTCGCCTACTGGAATAGCAAAATCAGAGCCAAAATCTACGGAAAAAATGCTCCCAGATTTATTATTGGAGAGAGGTTGATTGCTAAAGCTCCCGTTATTGCTCCCGACGGCAAAACCGTCATCCTGCCCACATCAGCAGAAGTGGAAATTGCCGAATTTCAAGAGGATAGGTACTCTGGCTATAAAGCCTGGAATCTCCAGGTTAAAACCGATGCAGGCGACCTCCGCCAGATCTACATCCTCCATGAAAGTGATGCTCGCCGATTCCAACAGGACAATGCTAGGTTACTGCAAAATGCTAAAAGCAATCCAAGCTTATGGAAAGCATGGTATAACCATTGTGAAATCTTTGCAGACATGAGAAATTGTTGGGCAATTACTGTGCATAATTCTCAAGGATCTACCTTCACGGAGGTGGGAATTGACAGCAGTGATATCGGCAGGAAAGTTGCTACTAAATTGCTGTATCTTGCTCAAGTTTTCCCTTGTAAAAAACCTCAATTTCTTAAAGAATACCGCGACAGTATTCGAGCGCACAATCAGCTTATGTACGTGAGTTGTAGTCGTGCGAAGCAGCGGGTTTTTGTTACTAAGTAAGCCTAGTTTATATTGGCTGAATGGCACTTTTAGAGTTTAAGGGCGATGCCTGCGGACTTCGACGGTTCCGGCTGAGCGCAAACCGTCGAACGCTAGCTACTCCTACTTGCTTGCAGTCTGACCAGACGATCGCCCTTGAAATGTGCTACTTTTTTAATCGTACTCAAGGGCGATTACAGTAATGTTTATATAAAGATAGCATCGGGTACAATAGACCTCTTGCAAAAAAAATATGTGTTATCCTTAAGAGTTTGCTCAAGTTTAGGTCAAACTTTGAATTATTGGGTTGATTGGCATCTCCTTAAACTTTCCCAGCCTGCTAGATTATAAAATTGGCTAAACTTTCCATAATAGCACAAAATTATTTTGCAAGAGATCTAATGAAGTAACAATCGAAATTAACCAGCATTTACGCCTTCGCTCAGTTAATTACAGCACCGTTTTGGGGGCAATGATTCAGATCGAGTCGGCAGGCGACCCTTAATTTTGATCGGAATTGCTGGTTCCGCGATCGCTCAATTACTATTTGGGTTTGCCTCAAGCTTGAGTTAGTAAGAAAAAGTCAGGTTCAGGGTTACTGACTAAACTCCCGCTTTGGAACCTCAGAGCGGAACAAAGGAATTGCCGCGACGGTGGCTAACACCTGAACAGCGACAAAAATTCTTAGATTCTTGACTGCTTGTTTGAAGCCTTCTGGTGTGAATAGATTTATATCCCTCTTCTGTCACTCTAGGCAGAAGAGGGATATTAAGTAGTTAAACAGAATTAATTACACAATATTTTGACTGAAACCCTTGCCTAGCAAGGAGTCTTTATGTAATTAATTTTGTGTGGTTACTTAGGATGCTGCAACCACCAACAAAGCAGTAAACAGAGCAATAAAACTGTTAGGGCGACACCGTTTTTCTGATTCCAAAGAACGCCTTGTCTGTTAGTTCTTTTCACAGCATCCTAAATATTTCCCAAAAGGCGATCGCCATGCGATCGCCATAACCGTCTATCTGGAGGGGTTGCTTTAATTTCCTCTCATCCCAGGCATATTTTTCATCATATCCTTGCAACAGCTACATCCGCCTTGAGTAGGCTGCTGCGGAGCCTGATTGGTTTGCGCTATTGTTTGACTAGCAGTCTGGTTGTGAGTGTCTGCAAACGAGGCATTAGCTGTCAAAGCTAACTTAGAACAAGCCGAAAGATATGGAGTGAAGGCAGTGCCTGCGATCGCAGTAGATGGAGTAGTTGTCTTTACGGGTAAACCCAGCTATAAGCAACTTCAGGAGGTTTGGTTTGGTCAGCCTACGATCTCCCTCCCTTCAAGCATATATCTTTATGCGGGTATGGGCATAAGCTGTTGTGCCTTTAAATAGGGTATAATAAAAATTTAGTTTAGTCAATCAATACAAAAATGCCAGCCAAAAACCATCTCAATCCCAAACAAATAGACAAACTACAAACAGCCTTAAGAGAGGAAGAAAAAGCAAATGTTAGAGAAAGAATTCTGATTTTATTATTGCTCAATGACGGCAAAACACAATCTAAAATCGCTGATTTTTTGGGTTGTTCAGTCAACAAAGTATCTTATTGGTGTATGAAAGGAGACCCCGACAATCTAGAAAGTCTAATAGATGAAAGGATGAAAGGAAATCACAAAAAAGCCACAGATAATTATATAAATCTATTATTAGAAACTATAGAAAAAGACCCTCAAGAATTAGGATATGATTTTGGACGATGGACAGCGCAGAGATTAGCAACATACTTAGAACAATCCACAGGAATCAAATTAAGTGGAGGACAAGTTCGGAGGATATTAAACAAAAAAAAGTATGTTTACATCTGGGCCAAGTATAGCCTAGAGTCGAAGAGAAATCCCGAAAAAAGAACAGCGTTTAAAATAAAGATAGCAGAATATTTAGAAATAGAAAAAGAATCGCCAGAACGTTTACAGGTATGGTTTTGGGACGAGAGTGGATTTAGTTTAAGAGTCACCCGAAGAAAGAACTGGTGTAAAAAAGGCAGCCGAAAAAAGGTTCGAGGAGACCGAAGAAAAGGTAGAGTTAATGTAATGGGAGTAGTCAGGAATTCGGACAAAAAAAGGTGGGTAGAGTTCCTCAAAAAAGGCAATTCATATAATTTTTATCGAGTGCTAAAACTCTTTTATGAAGAGCTAATCAATGAATGGGTATCAGCAGGTAATCAAGCCTCAGAATTTGCTGAAAAAGGAGCGAAAATAGTGATTGTTCTGGATAATGCTAGTTTTCATAAGAAAGAAGAGTACCTGAAAATAATTGAAACAGAAATGCCTAATCTTCATTTAGAATTCCTCCCCGAATACAGCCCCGACTATAACTTAATTGAATTAGTATGGCATTCGGCAAAAGAATATATTGCCAATCGACTTTTTACATCAATTGAAGAGCTAGAGTATTTATTGCACCGCCTCTTAAATGAAGGGCAATTAATAATTAAATGGGGTCGCAAAATCAAAAATAAGGGCAATGCTTGTATCACAGTTTAAATGTGCAACAGCTTATAGAGCGTTTATAAACAATTCACTTTTTGCTAGCGCTGTAAAAAAAGTTTCCCATCCCCCTTGACATTGAAGTCAGGTTCAAGGTTTAAGCTACTCTTATAACTCTTCAAAAAAGGTTAAGAGAATGACCAAACGTATAGTCGAAGTCTTCACTGCTGGGTGTCCCTTGTGTGATGAAGCCGTTAAGTTAGTGAGGGAGTTAGCCTGCTCAAACTGTGAGGTGCAGGTTTACGATCTGCATGAGGGTTGCGCCACCAATGAGTGTCGTGAGAAAGCAAACCAGTACGGCATTAACCGCGTCCCTGCTATTGTCGTCGATGGTAAACTTGCTGAGTGTTGCTCTCACCAACAGCCAGTGTCCCGCGAAGTGCTTATAGCTGCTGGTATTGGGCAAGGATAAATTACTGATGGGGAGGGGTAATCGCCCTCCCATTCTCAATTAAAGAGGTGGCAAAAAAGTGAAACAGGGATTGTTTATCAGCCAGTTAAGCCGTCAACTGGGTATACCCGTTCCGACAATTCGCTATTACGAACGCTTGGGACTACTCAAGCCACCTGAGCGAACACAGTCACAATATCGTATCTATTCAGAAGAAGCGTTAGAACGTCTGCGGTTTATTCAAAAAGCTAAGCACTTCGGACTTTCCCTAGATGAGATCAAAAAGCTCATTGACATCAGCGCCCAAGGTATTCCTCCCTGTGCAAGCCTTAAGGCAATGGTAAAGCAGCATCTAGATGAGTTGGAGTGCCGTATTGAGGAAATGGTTAAATTTCGCCAGGATTTGGCTAATCGGTATTCAAAGATTGAGGCTTTGGTTGAAGAAGAGTCAACCACACCGAACAATGTCATCTGTGGTAGCACAATCTGTCGGCTGATTGAGCAAGAAAACGATACCAACCGAAACATTACCAGCGAAACAGTTGTTAAAGAGCGTCTTAAGCGTTGATATGCGATGGCTACGCCCCGGCTTACGCCTACGCACTCATGGATTTTGGGCATGGCGGAGGTGTTGAGGTTTTGGTTTGGGTTTAGTTTCCCAAAAATTGAGGTGTTGGTGGCGATCGCGAACGCTATTTTGCTTAAGATACCGCTGCGTTGCCTTTGTCAAGGATACGCTGCGAAAACTGGACTAACTCAGCAAAGCAACCGGGGTTATTTTCAAGCAACCATTCCGTGAGCATTACTGAGTGTTTGGTTTTCCTAAACTCGACCCGCGCGTTAATATTTTCGTCAAGGTATTGGGGATTTGATAACTCCTCTGGAGGAATCCTTTTAACTCAAATCCATCCAATCCGCTAGATTCCTTGGAGCAAGAAGTTGACGAGCAAGGCCAAGAATTGCCCAGAGAGTACCACCCAGCAACTAAAAAAAATTTGCAAAAAGTCTTTATCATCCTGGTAGTTGTTGGGGCAATCCTTGGGGAGTTTTATCTATAGGGGTGATTTCGCTGATCCAAAAGGTCGGATTCACTGATGTGCCGGCGCGGGTACAGAATCCGAAGTAATCAAGTCCGAAGAATCGGTCGATGCTGAATGCACTGATTTTCTGGGATGAAGCTTGAGAAACTATAATGTTTTGTATGGATGTTTTCTAAATAATTGATGCTTAAAAATTCTACGGCTGCGCCCGATCGCATTTCACAGCGACAGATTTCGGAAAAACTTGTCTCCTCCGGCTTTCACGCTCTTTCTGACCCCCTGCGGATTCAGATTTTGGAGTTGCTGCGGGAACAGGAGTTGTGCGTGTGCGATTTGTGCGATCGACTTGGAGTCCCTCAGTCCAAACTCTCTTTTCACCTCAAAACCTTGAAGGAAGCAGCTTTAGTCCGCAGCCGCCAAGAAGGCCGCTGGATCTACTACAGCCTCAATTTAGCTCAGTTTCTCGCCTTGGAACAGTACCTGTCGGACTACCGCCGTTTTAGCCATATCCTGCCAGCGCGCCCCTGTTCCGACGCAGATTAACCAATCAACATTTCTTAATGCGTTTATTGCCTATCTGTCTTCTACCATACTTGACATATCAATTTTTATTGATATGATTCAACTGTACCCCTTAGTTATGGCATTGGGTGAAATCAATGAACCCAGCAGAAAAGCCCAAGGTTTTCGCACTAAGTATAATTGCTTTGACAATCGGTGCGATCGCGCTCCTGAACTCCTGCACTCAAGTCCAGTCGCAAGAATCGGAGAGCATTAAAATAGACGGTTCTAGCACTGTCTATCCCATTACGGATGCGATGGCAAAAGAATATCAAAATACGAATTCAAAAAAAGCATCAATTACTGTTGAATTTTCCGGCACTGGCGGTGGATTTAAAAAGTTTTGTGCGGGCGAAACTGACATCAGCAACGCCTCGCGACCCATCCGCCCGGAGGAAATGGAAGCCTGCAACAAAGCCGGCATCCGCTACTACGAATTACCCGTTGCGTTTGACGCGCTCACAGTAGTAGTCAATCCCAAAAATGACTGGGCAAAAGACATTACTGTAGAGGAATTGAAAAAGATTTGGGAACCAGCCGCCCAAGGTAAAATTACCAAATGGAATCAGATTCGACCTAATTGGCCAGACCGACCGATAAGCCTCTACGGTGCCGGCAAAGATTCCGGTACATTTGACTACTTCACAGAGGCAACAGTAGGTACTGCTAAAGCTAGTCGCACTGACTATACAGCTAGTGAAGACGATACAGTTTTAGTGCAAGGAGTTATTAAAGACGAAAATGCTTTGGGTTACTTTGGATTTAGCTATTACGAAAACAACCAAAGTCAATTGAAAGCTGTAGGTATTGACAGAGGTAAAGGAGCAGTATTGCCCTCCCGCGAAACTGTAGAAAAAGCTCAGTATCAGCCCCTAGCAAGACCTCTATTTATCTATGTCAACTACAAATCGGCTCAAAGTAAAGTAGAACTACGAAACTTTGTAGAATTCTACATGAAAAAAGCTCCGACCTTAGTTAGTTCTGTGGGTTATATTCCTTTGCCAAAAGAAGGCTATCAACTAATTTATCAGCACTTCTACAATGGCAAGGTAGGGACTGTTTTTGGTGGCAAGGCTCAGCTTGACTCGACAATTGGAGAGTTATTGCGACAACAGGCAACTTTTTAGGTATCGGTGGTCATCTGTCAAATGTTTTAGCTTGTTAGCTGTTAATCTTGATTGGTAACTCAAATCTAACAACAGAGGTAAATTTATCACGGATCGACTCAATGTTCAAGTCAGTTTCTAAGACAGCAAGCAGCTTGTTCTCACCGGAGTGCAGAAGAGAAGCAATCGCAGAATTTTTGGGTACATTTATTCTGGTGTTTGCAGGCACGGGCGCGGTGATGGTCAACAAAATTAGCGAGGGTGCTATCACTCATTTAGGCATTAGTTTTGTCTTTGGAGCAGTTGTGGCCGCGATGATTTATGCTACTGGTCATATTAGCAGCGCTCACCTGAATCCGGCTGTAACCTTAGCTTTCTGGACGAGCGGTTTTTTTCCAAGTAAACGTGTTTTGCCTTATATTTTAGCGCAGTGTGCGGGGGCGATCGCAGCTTCGCAACTACTACTAATTACTTTAGGTGAAGTAGGAAATCTTGGTGCAACTGTTCCTCTCAATGGTAACTGGTTACAGTCTCTAATCCTAGAAACAGTATTGACTTTTATCTTAATGTTTGTTATCCTCGGTTCAGGACTTGACAGACGTGCTCATATCGGCTTTGCAGGCATAGCAATTGGGTTAACTGTAGCACTGGAAGCCGCATTTATGGGGCCGATTACTGGAGCAAGTATGAATCCGGCACGCTCTCTCGGCCCGGCTTTAATTGGCGGCATTTGGGAACACCATTGGGTTTATTGGGTGGCTCCGATTTGGGGAGCACAATTAGCAGTAGCAGTTTATCGGGAACTGTCGAACGGATTTCGCGATATCCAGTAAGCGAGGAAAATAAATGAAAAGTGTGATGTTTATTTGCAAGAAAAATTCTACCCCTGTCGGATGAGGCGACTGCAATGGAAGAACAACAAACGCAACCAATTTCCGAGAATTTGTGGTGGGTGATTCCAGGTCAACTGGCAGGGGTGCGGAAGCCAACAGCCGAGGAACTCTCTACGCTTCAATCAGTAGGTATTGGGGCGATCGTCTCTGTAATGGACGATGCTTCCAATCTGGATTTGTATGAGCAGGCAAACATTCCTCACCTTTGGTTGCCAACGAAAGGCGGTACTGCACCCAGCCAAGAACAGATTCAGCAATTGCAAACCTTTGTGGATAGCCAGAATCATTTGGGGCACGGGGTTGCAATTCACTGCACAAGTGGCAGACGACGCACCGGAACGATGCTGGCTTCCTACTTGATTCAGGCAGGTTCGTCCTATGACGATGCGATACTCACTATTCTGGATGCCAATCCCAACGTTGAATTGAGGGAGGCGCAAACCGCTTTCCTGCAAGAGTTAGCAGGAAAACAAACTTATTCTCAATAGCCCCATTCTTATAACTAATTAACGCTACTCATGACTCGTTTTGACCATCCTCCTCGCATCCTGTTTTTGTATGGCTCTTTAAGAGAGCGTTCTTACAGCCGCTTGTTGGCAGAAGAATCTGCGAGAATTATTCAGGATTTCGGTGCTGAAGTTCGGTTCTTCAATCCTCTCGAATTGCCGATTTATGGTAGTGTTCCTGATACGCATCCGAAGGTTCAGGAACTGCGACAATTGAGTCTGTGGTCGGAGGGTCAAGTGTGGTCTAGTCCAGAAATGCACGGCAATATTACGGGCATTATGAAAAACCAAATTGACTGGATTCCTTTAACTATTGGGGCTGTTCGACCGACTCAAGGCAGAACTTTGGCGGTGATGCAAGTTAGTGGCGGTTCCCAGTCTTTTAATGCTGTGAATACTTTGAGAATTTTGGGCCGCTGGATGCGGATGTTTACGATTCCGAATCAGTCTTCTGTTGCTAAGGCTTATCAGGAGTTTAATGACGATGGGACGATGAAGGATTCGCCTTATCGCGATCGGGCGATCGACGTAATGGAGGAACTGTACAAGTTTACCTTGCTGTTGCGGGAGCAAACCGACTATTTGACCGATCGCTACAGCGAACGCAAGGAACAAGCGGCCAAAGAGGCGATTGCACTAGCAAATCGAGCCCTTGAATTACCGGGCGCTTAGAAACTGCCGGAACCCCGACAGCAACCCATAACCAACAACTAACAACTAATAACTAACAAAAACCATGAAAAAAGTAATGTTTGTTTGCAAAAGAAACTCCTGCCGATCGCAAATGGCAGAAGGATTCGCTAAAACCATCGGAGCCGGCAAGATTGGAGTCAACAGTTCCGGGTTAGAATCAAGCAGAGTTCATCCGACAGCAATTCAAGTCATGTCAGAAATCGGCATTGACATCACCGATCAAACATCCAACCCATTAAACGAATTCAATGCAGAAGACTACGATGCCGTAATTTCTCTCTGCGGCTGCGGCGTGAATTTACCCGAAGCGTGGGTATTGCGAGAAGTGTTTGAAGATTGGCAACTCGACGATCCCGACGGACAACCGATCGAAACTTTTCACCGTGTTCGAGATGAAATTAAAGCACGAACAGTTTTGGGAACGATACTACAAGCTTTACAGGGCAAGGAGCATAAATAAAGTCGAATTAAATGTAAGTCAGGGGTGGATCTGACATTGATTTAATTATCCACAGGGGCTGCGAAGTCAAGCGAGCCTAAGCCATTGGGCCATAAAAACTGTCCGAAGTATTGCCAATTAAACAAACGTTAGCAATATCGCTTGTTTATTATCCCCAGTTTCTGAAAAATTTCACTCGTATTTCATCTGGGTATGAAATACTATGTAATTAATCCTCCTCAAGCGCTCTCAAAACAGCGGCTTGGCTCCCCAGTAATTCCAAGGTAGTTTTTGCGATGGGAATATCTAACCGTTCTTTTGTGCTGCGTTATGCTTCTTTAGCTATTCTGAGCCTGCTGCTAACAACCCCCACAGTCGTGTTAGCGGGTGCGGGACACGATCATGGCGGCGGCAGTGAATTCCAAGGCGGAAGCCAACCAACAGGTTCGATCGAAGTTGATGCAGAAACAGCCAAACAGCTAGAAATTAAAGTGGAACCCGCCACCCGTCAGCGGCTAGATATTGGCATCAAAACCACAGGTCAGATTGAAACCCTGCCCAATCAAAGAGTGGAAGTGACTGCACCGCTGACCGCAAAAGTGATGGAGTTATTAGTACAACCGGGAGCCAAGGTAACAGCGGGTCAACCCCTCGCCGTTTTATCCAGTTCGGAATTGGTGGAACTGCGGGTTAACTCCCAGGAAAAACAAGCCGATGCTCAAGCTGCTTTGCAAAAGGCGCAAGTGGACCTAAAGCTAGCCAAAGAAAACCTGGAACGACGGCAAACAATATCGAATGCCGAGATAGCACAAGCACAAACCCAATTAACAGCGGCTCAGGCACAGTATAACCGCGATCGAGCTGTAGTTTCCCAACGCTCGGTTTTAAAAGTTGCCCGAGAAAACTATCGGCGTCAGTTGCAAATCGCAGATGCCCAAATCGCCCAAGCCACCACCGAACTGGCAGTCGCCCAAGAACAATATGACAAAGATAAGCTATTGGTGGAACAGGGAGCGCTGCCGCGACGGCAGATGCTAGACTCGCAAGCCAAACTAGAAAGAGCCAAAGCCGAACTTGCCAGAGGCAAAGGCAGCTCGGAAGTTGTCCAAGCTGAATCCGAAGTTAAACGCGCTGAGGTAGACTTGCCCTTCCGGGAATTGCGAGATTCCCAGGCTCGCGTTGCAGAAGTCCAAGCCCAACTGAGCAGAGTCGAAACCCGCCGGGAAGTTTTGGAAGCAGAAGCCCAGCTTAAACGCGCTCAATCAGATTTACAGGCGACTCAATCTCGTTTTAAATTAAGCAACACTACTTATGAAACTCGGTTGCAACAACTAGGAACGATCGCCAATGCCAAAGGATTGGTGACGGTAACGGCTCCCATTTCTGGTACAGTTGCAGAGCGCACAGTTAGCCTCGGTCAATCGCTGCAAGATGCGGGTGGCAAACTAATGACGATCGTTAATGACACTCAGGTTTTTGCCACGGCGAATATTTATGAAAAAGATTTAAACAAGGTAAAGATAGGTCAACGGGTGCGGCTCAAGGTTGCCAGCTTACCCAACCGTATCTTTGAAGGACAGATTAAACGCATTGGCTCGCTAGTAGAAGGGCAAACGCGGGTAGTACCAGTCCAAGCGGAACTTAACAACGCGGGTGGGGAACTCAAGCCGGGAATGTTCGCGGAATTGGAGGTACTAACAGACCTAACAGCTACAGCTATTTTGGCAATTCCCAACTCGGCGATCGTAGATGCAAATGGCAAGAAACTGGTTTACGTAAAAAATGGCAATGCTTTCCAATCTGTGGAAGTGACATTAGGGCAAAAGTCCGGGGATTTAGTAGAAGTCAAGAGCGGTTTATTCGAGAAAGATTTAATCGTTACCCAACGCGCACCGCAACTTTACGCCCAGTCGTTGCGGGGCGGTAGTAAACCCAAGGAAGGTGGGGAGACGGACGGACACTCCGAACAACAAAAAGAGAATTCAGAGGTAAAAGACGCGAAAGCTAACAGCTTGCCACCTTTAGGGTTAGTTGGTGTAGTGGGCGGCGGGGTGTTTGGTACTGCGGCTTTTATAGCTGGTGCTTTTTGGAATCGGCGTCGGACTCGTTCTCGCCTAGTAGGAGAAGAGAATTTTAGTACGGATGCCCAACCTTTGACCTATGAAACCGAAGTTTATCTCAACAAAGAGCCAACTTTTTCTCCTGCCGCCGTGTTGGTTGAAGACGAGGAACCTGTGGGCGATCGCCACTAAAAAATTCAACTTTTGATTGGGTAGTAAGTAAGTCAGCGTAAATAATTCAAGGTTTGTAGTGAGGGCTTTAGCCCTATAAAAAAGGGCTAAAGCCCTCACTATGAACAATTACTGAAATTGGTTTGTAGTGAGGGCTTTAGCCCTCTTCTACAGGGATGGAGCCGATACCTACAAACCTTGAATTATTTACGCCGACTTACTTAAATTGGGTTTCGTATCTCAACCCAACCTACAACTATGGGAGAACCCCAAAATATGCCGTAGGCGCGGCCAAATATTGACGAAGCAAGAATTCTAGTAACTAATTCTAATAACCAATAAAATGATTAGTATTATTGCCAAGTGGGTTATTACTAAACGATGGCTAGTAGCCGTTGCAGCATTCATCTCCACATTGATCGTAGTTTTCAACACCGTACCGCAAATGCCCCTGGATGTATTTCCTAACTTTGCACCTCCTCAAGTCGAAATTGAAACCGAAGCATCTGGACTCGCTCCCGAAGAAATAGAATCTCTCGTCACATTGCCGATTGAAAGTGCAATTAATGGAACTCCTGGGATTGCAACAGTCCGTTCTTCTTCCTCAGCCGGACTATCTGTAGTCAGAGTCGTTTTTAAATGGGGAACCGATCTCTTTCAAGCCCGCCAATTAGTACAAGAACGATTGCAACAAGCCGTAAGTAAGCTACCGACTGGAGTAGACACCCCAAGAATTGCTCCCATCAGTTCGCCGATTGGCACCGTACTGAAATATGCCTTCACCGTCGAAACAGAAACACAATCCAAAACCGACATTCCCAAGCTAGATCCTGGGAACGAGCCAAAATCCAAAATTGACCTAATGGAAGTGCGCCGAATCGTCGATTGGCAAGTAGTAAATCGCCTCTTAGGAACTCCCGGTGTCAGTCAAGTGCTAGTGTATGGCGGTGATGTACGCCAGTATCAAGTTTTAGTAGATCCCAACAAATTAAGAGCTGTTAACGTTTCCTTAGAGCAGGTTACTCAAGCAGTTCAGACAGCAAATGTCAATGCTCCAGGCGGCTTTTTAATTACCCCTGATAAACAAACATTAATTCGAGGAATTGGGCGGGTTGAGTCTCTAGATGACCTCAAGCAATCTGCGATCGTTACTCGTCAAGGAAAGCCGATCCGCATTGTCGATGTGGCAGACGTACAAATTGGTGGAGCTGTCAAGATAGGTGACGGTAGCTTAAATGGGAAAGATGCCGTTATATTGATGGTTAATAAACAACCTCAAGCTGATACTCCCACTGTCACAAAGGCGATTGAAACTGCAATGGAAGAACTCAAAGCAGGTTTGCCCAAAGAAATTAAAGTAACTGAAACATTTCGTCAGGCAGATTATATCGATGCTTCGGTAGAAAATGTCATATCTGCTCTCGTTGAAGGTAGCATAATTGCAGCAATTATCCTGATTCCCTTCTTGATGAATTGGCGAACGCTGGCTGTATGTTTGTTAGATTTTGCTTTAACTTTCGTGTTCGCCCTGCAAATATTATCTTGGCTCGGACTGGGGCTGAATACGATGACTTTGGGAGGGTTAGCAGTTGCCATTGGTACCGCGATTGATGACGCTATTGTTTATTCAGAAAACACCTATCGTAACTTGCGGGAAAATAAATACTCTCCCAACCCGCGTCCGGTACTACAAGTCATCTTTGACGGAGGACAAGAAGTCCGCGAATCTCTGATCGGAGCTACTTTAATTACAGTTGTTGTCTTTGCTCCAATCTTTGCGCTAGTAGGTGTGGAAGGTCGGATTTTTGGGCCGATGGGTATGACTTATCTAATAGTAGTAATAGTTTCCAGTTTGGAATCTTTGCTCGTCAGTCCAGCTTTATGTGCAATTCTATTGCCTCACGGCAAAATGCCACAAATTGAAGCCTGGATACCAAGATTTTGCAAAAGAATTTATGCTCCTTTTTTAAATTTTTCTACTCAATTTTCGACGATTATTTTAGTCTTAGCGACTGTGGCGATGGTAGCAGCGATCGCAATATTTCCTTCTTTGGGACGAGCCTTTCTACCCGAATTTCAGGAATCAACTTTAGTTAATAGCTTGGCTCTTTATCCGGGGACATCTTTAGAAGCTACAAATAGTGCGGCTTTTGTCTTAGAAACTAAACTCAAAGATGACCCCAGATTAAAGTATGTTCAATTACGGGCAGGACGCGCTCCCAACGACCCGGATGCCGCCCCTATTAATCTGGCTCACCTTGATATTGGATTGAGCGAAAAAGGGATGGAAAATCGGGGGAATACTGTAGAATGGCTGCGGAAAGAGTTTAACAAAGTACCGGGTGCTGCTACTAATATTGGCGGATTTATTTCTCACCGCATTGATGAAATATTGTCTGGGGTTAGAAGTCAAATTGCAATTAAAATTTTTGGCCCCGATCTAGAAGAACTCCGCAACATTGGCAAACAAGTAGAAGCTACGATCGAATCTGTGCCGGGAATTGTAGATTTACAGCTTGAACCTCAAATTCCCATCGAACAAATTCAAATTAAGTTTAACCGCTTTGCGGCTGCTCAATATGGTTTAACTATTGGACAACTTTCTAACATTATCGAAACAGGTTTGAATGGTAAAGTCGTGTCTCAGGTTTTAGAGAAGCAACAAACATTTGATTTAGTTGTGTGGTTAAAACCAGAATTTCGCAATAATCTTGAAACAATTGAAAATTTGTTAGTTGATACGACCGATGGTAACAAAATTCCTCTCGCTCAAGTCGCTACTGTGGCTTATGGAACTGGGCCGAATACGATCAACCGCGAAAATGTTTCTCGCTTAATTGTAGTTTCAGCCAACGCCAAAGGCAGAGATTTGCGTTCCGTAGTCAATGATATTCAAGATAAAGTAAAAGCAAACGTTCAGATTCCCTCTGGTTACTTTATCCAATACGGCGGTCAATTTGAAGCGGAAGAAAGAGCGTCAAAAAATATTTTAGTTTTCAGTGCCATTTCCTTTGTTGTAATTACGGTACTGATGTATCTTTCTGTCAAATCAATCGCTTCTACAGCCACCATTATGATTAATTTGCCCCTCGCGTTAGTTGGAGGAGTAATTGCGATCGCCCTGACAGGAGGCGTTATTTCGATCGCTTCTCTCGTGGGGTTTGTGACGCTGTTTGGGGTCGCAACTCGTAACGGACTGCTGTTGGTAGATAATTACACAACTAAGGCCGCAGCCGGGATGTCTTTAAAAGAAGTTTTGATGGCCGGTTCAATGGAACGACTCAATGCTATTTTGATGACTTCTTTAACTTCAGCTTTGGGTTTGCTGCCATTAGTAATCTCTGTTGGCCCTGGCAAGGAAATTTTACAACCTTTGTCGATTGTTGTATTAGGTGGGTTGTTTACATCTACTGCACTTACCCTACTGGTGTTGCCAGCTTTGTATTCTAAATTTGGTAGATACTTATTGCCTAAGCCGAGTGCGAATGTTGTAGAAGATGGCAAAGTGCCTAATGCTGTATGGGAAAACTAATGTTCTTCTGGTAGCGATCGCTGCAAAAATTCTTCTTTCTTTCTCTAAAATTTCATCGTGGTTTCATCCGATTGTGCCATCGTAGATAGAAAGTATGCTGATGTATTTACAACTGTAAAGCTTTATCTTGCCTGCTAATGCTCAATTCTATTGTCAAATGGTCGATCGCCCAACGCTGGGTGGTAGTCATCGCCTCCATCCTCATCAGCTTGTGGGGCTTTCGCGTCCTGACTCAAATGCCTCTGGATGTGTTTCCCAGCTTTGCACCTCCACAAGTCGAAATTCAAGCCGAAGCCCCCGGTTTAGCGCCAGAGGAAGTCGAGTCCCTAGTTACCCGACCGATAGAAAGTGCGATTAACGGCACACCTGGACTGGAAGCCTTACGCTCCGCTTCGGCCGTAGGTCTTTCTGCGGTGAGAGCCGTCTTCAGCGAGAGTACGGACATTTATCGCGCTCGCCAATTAGTGACGGAGCGGTTGCAACAGGTTAGCAGCCAGCTACCGCAAGGCGTGGAAAAGCCACAACTTCTCCCAGTCAGTTCCCCCTTGGGAGTCATCGCCAGATACGCTTTTACCTCCGAAACCACTCCCCTGATGGAGGTGTGGCGCACTGTCAATTGGCAAGTGAAAAACCGCCTCCTGGCGGTTCCCGGTGTTAGTAGTGTCCTCATAACTGGTGGGGACGAGCGTCAGTATCAAGTGCTGGTCAATCCAGACAAGCTCAAAGCGTTTAATGTTTCCCTAAATGATGTCACGCAAGCGGCAGGGGCTGCCAACGCCAACGCGCCAGGGGGATTTTTAATTACTCCAGACCAAGAGACGTTGGTTCGAGGAATTGGGCGGATTGAGTCTATCGAGCAGCTCAAGAAATCGGTCATTAAAGCACGCAATGGCACACCAGTGTTACTCGAACAGGTGGCTGACGTGCAAATCGGTGCGGCACTCAAACGCGGTGATGGCAGTTTCAACGGCAAGAAGGCGGTTGTTTTGACGGTCAACAAGCAACCCATCGGTGATACCCCAACCGTGACTAAGGCAATTGAGGCGGCGCTGGAGGAAATGAAGCCCAGTCTGGCCAAAGATGTGAAAGTGACGGAGACATTTCGCCAGGAGGATTTTATCGAAGCCTCGCTCAAGAACGTTGAAGAAGCCCTGCGCGATGGCATCATCATTGTTTCTATCGTCCTGATTCTGTTTCTGATGAATTGGCGCACGGTCATTATTAGTCTGAGCGCCCTTCCCATTTCGTTGCTGCTGGGGATGATGATTTTGAATTGGACGGGACAAGGCATCAACACGATGACTTTGGGCGGACTCGTTGTTGCCATCGGTTCGGTGGTGGATGACGCGATTGTCGATATGGAAAATGTCTACCGTCGCTTGCGGGAAAACCAACTCGCGGGAAACCCGATTCCACCCCTGCAAGTTGTCTTTAATGGTTCGGTGGAGGTGCGCGTTAGCGTTCTGTTCGCCACTATTATTATCGCGGTCGTCTTCGCACCGATTTTTGCCCTTTCCGGGGTAGAAGGTCGCATTTTTGCGCCAATGGGTATAGCCTACTTGCTGTCAATTGCTGCTTCTACTTTGGTGGCGCTGACGTTGACCCCGGCACTATGCGCCCTAATGCTAGTAGGTCGGCCTTTGCCCAGTACAGAAACCTGGGTGGAGAAACAAGCCCATCGCCTGTATCGTCCAGCTTTGAAGTTTTCGATTCGTTTCCCTACGGTTGTTTTGGCAGCAGCTATTGCTGGCTTTGTAGCTTCAATGGTAATTCTGCCCTCGTTGGGGCAAGTTTTTTTACCGGAGTTTCAAGACCGCGCCTTAGTGGTTGCGGTAAGTCTGATGCCTGGTGAATCTCTGAATGCGACCAATCAAGTGGGGTTGGCGGTAGAGAACTCTCTCAAAAACGACCCTCGGTTTGATACCGTTCAGTTCCGTTCCGGCCGCAGTCAAGGCGACTCGGAGGTGGTTGGTACTAACTTTGGAGAATTGGATGTGCAAATTAGTGAGGAGGGAATCAAAGAGCGGGAAGAGAGTATTGAAAAGATTCGAGAGGAATTTGAAAAAATTCCGGGAGTAGTACCCAATATTGGTGGGTTTATTTCTCACCGGATGGATGAGGTACTCTCAGGGGTGCGGAGTGCTATAGCGGTCAAAATTTTTGGTCCGGAATTAGAACAACTCCGCACCCTTGGTCAACAAGTGCAGTCAGCCATGAGTGAGGTTTCGGGTTTGGTAGACCTGCAACTGGAACCCCAGGTGCCAATTAAACAGGTGCAAATTCAGTTTGACCGGGAAGCCGCTGCTCGCTACGGTGTGACCATCGGGGAACTTGCAGAGACAATTGAAACCGCGCTCAATGGGCGAGCCGTCTCTCAGGTTTTAGAGCAGCAACAAACCTTTGACCTCGTGGTGTGGTTGCAAGAAAGCTATCGTAATGATATTGAAATCATCCGCAATTTGTTAGTCGATACCCCCAACGGTCAAAAAATTCCTTTAGCCCAAGTCGCAAAAATTGATTACGGCACGGGTCCTAATACGATCAATCGCGAAAACGTCTCCCGGTTTATTGTGGTATCTAGCAACGTGTCTGGACGGGATTTGGGTTCTGTGATTAAGGATATTCGGGACAAGGTTAAGCAAGAGGTGCAACTGCCCCCTGGCTATTACATTGAATACGGCGGTCAATTTGAAGCGCAAGAGGGAGCCACAAAAACTTTACTTTGGGCTGGTGCATTAGCTTTTGTTGCTATTGCCGTCCTGCTTTACTTTGCCGTCAAATCGATTCCTGCAACCATCATGATTTTGATTAATCTACCCTTAGCATTAATCGGTGGCGTGATTTCAATTGCCTTGACTAGCGGTATTATCTCCGTAGCTTCGATGGTAGGATTTATTACCCTATTCGGCGTTGCCGCCCGCAATGGTCTGCTATTGGTGGACAATTACAACAACAAGTTGGCAGAAGGGATTCCCTTAAAAGAAGTTTTGCTTGAGGGGTCAATGGAGCGATTAGCTGCTATTTTAATGACCGCTTTAGCATCCGCTTTGGGGATGGTGCCGCTGACGATTGGGAGTGGTGCTGGTAAGGAAGTTTTGCAGCCGTTGGCGGTGGTGGTACTGGGGGGATTGATTACCTCTACGGCGTTAACCCTGCTAGTTCTTCCAGCTTTGTATTCTCTATTCGGGAGGTTTATGGTTCCTAAAAAGACTACTCCAGAGATTAAAGATGGGCTGTTAAAAGAAGCCATCTTGGAGCGGTAATTTTCTACGATTTCTAAGGATTTCTAATCGTTACACAGTTGTAAATATAAAAATTACAATGACTTCCTGGAAACAGTTAACAATCTACATTAGCGAGTCTGATTGCTGGCACCACCAACCCCTTCACCAAGCTCTGCTCGGAATAGCTCGCCGACAGGGATTAACAGGAATAACGGTGATGCGAGCAATTTCTGGATATGGCAAACATGGGATTTTTCGCACTACCAATCAGCTAGACTCATCTTCTGAGTCTTCTTATCTACCACTTGTCGTCACGGTGATTGATAGTGAGAGTGCGATCGCAGAATTTTTTTCCTTAGTCAAAGAGATGGTTAAAGATAAGTTTGTCACTTGTCAACCCATAGAAGTTCTCTCACCGTTAGTCACGCTTTAAGGACAGTAGTCATGTCTCATAATCACAGTCAGGAAGGAAACGACCACGGAGGTGCTAATTACAACCGTGCCTTTGTCGTCAGCGTTGCGCTCAACACAGGGTTTGTCATCATTGAGGCAGTTTATGGCATTCTTGCCAACTCTCTTGCCCTGCTTGCCGATGCGGGCCACAATCTCAGTGATGTTTTAGGTCTGCTACTAGCTTGGGGAGCTAGCATTCTGGTTCGTCGCCTACCGACAGCACGTCGGACTTATGGGCTACGTCGTTCTTCTATTTTGGCGGCTCTGTTGAATGCTATCCTCTTGCTCGTGGCTTCAGGCGCGATCGCATGGGAAGCCACTCAGCGCTTTTTAGAACCCAGTCCAGTATCAGGCGGTACAATTATTGGCGTTGCAGCCGTAGGCATCGTCATTAACACGGGAAGTGCCTTGATGTTTATGGCTGGTCGTCAAAATGACTTGAACATCAGAGGCGCTTTTCTCCACCTGGTAGCTGACGCAGTGGTATCTTTAGGTGCAGTGCTGGCTGGTATCGCTATTGTGCTAACTGGCTGGCTTTGGTTCGACCCTGTTGTGAGCTTGATTATTGTTGTTGTCATTGTTGTAGGTACTTGGCAATTGTTTCAAGAATCTCTCAACTTAGTGACTGATGCCGTACCAGCAGGCATCGAACCGCTTGCCGTCCGCACGTACTTGGCTGAACTCCCTGGTGTGGCTGGTGTTCACGACCTCCATATTTGGGCGATGAGTACAACGGAGACAGCGCTCACAGCTCACTTGGTAATACCTACAGGTTATCCCGGTGATGCTTTCTTGGTACGGGTAGCTCAAGAGCTTCACGACCAGTTTAGTATTGAACACACCACGCTCCAAATAGAAACTGGCGATCCAAGTTACCCATGTTCTCTTGCTCAAGAGAATGTTGTTTTGTGAGTCTAAAAAATATTTTAAACTTAGATGCGGGTATCAATATTGGGTCAATGCAGATAGCTAATGATTTTAAAATAACCCTAGCTATTTCTGTAAATACCTCAATAATTTTTATTAAACAGCCAAAATTTCATCTTCATTTCATCATGACCTGTCATCATAGTGAAGGAAAGGTTTATTTGCAAAAAAGAAATCTGAAATCCAGTTGGCGTTCTTGATTGCTTTGACAGTTTAGATGGCTCTCCTGGGTTTATGGTGTATACGGTATCAAGCACAACTGTTCGCGATTCTGTAATGCCCTCGGAGTAAGGATATGTGGTTTGGTTATCACCTCAAAATCAGGAGAGCCGTTTAGATGAAGAAAATACTGAGATACACTGCTGCATTCGCTTTGGCTACCGCAGCTCCAATTTTCGTCGGCGGCTATGCAACTGCCACAACAGATAATAGTAGGGAATCCAATGTTGAGCGTAATGTGGAATCCCCTTCTAGTCGTTGGCGTCTTGTTAAACAGGTTTTTCAATTACATATTCCCCAGAATAATAGCCCTCTTTCCCAGCTAATTATTGATACTCCATCTACGGTATCTGTAAGTAACGATATTGATGTACGGGATGAGAATGGTCAAAAAATTAACATTAATATTTCTGCAAATGGTAGAAAAATCATTATAGATTTTCCTGAAAAAACTGTAATTAACACTAGGCTATTGATTGAATTCAACAAAGTAAGACAACCAATTCATGGGTCTGCTTCTCTCTATAGATTTTCGGTTAAAGTTGTTGGCAGCGATACAGAAATTTCCATAGGTGAAGCTAGATTTGGTAGTGCCCTGAAGGAAAGGATAGAGTAAGCTACTATTAGAGTGAAGTGTTTACCAGAGCGTGATACAGCACTTCCGGATGTTATGAGGTACAGTAGCAGCAATTAGTAAACCAGTTTTTGAGATGTTTCGGATTAATTAA
>NZ_JAUBRC010000017.1:0-49072 GCF_036701635.1 Microcoleus sp. N9_B4
TGACTGTTGACTGTTGACTGTTGACTGTTGACTGTTGACTGTTGACTGTTGACTGTTGACTGTTGACTGTTGACTGTGAGTCGAAAAACTTAGCGGTTGCGCGGATTTTATATTAGAGATTAAAGAATTGAGAAAGATCGATCGTCCGAGTTGACAGCAGGTAGCGAAAACCAGAAAGTCGAACCACCGCCGGGAGTGCTTTCGACGCCAATCGAGCCGCCGTGAGCTTTGATAATTTGCTTGGAGAGGTACAATCCCAAACCCAGCCCTGTTAATTGTCGGCTATTAGGGTCTTGAACGTAAAGTTCAAACAGAGATTCCCGCTGTTTGGCGCTGATTCCCACTCCATTATCTGTTACAGTACAGCGAACCATTTTTACGGTGACTCCGGGCAATTTGCTCCCAATATTGCCAATTTGACCCTGATAGCGGGGCATTTTGCAACTGCCGTCGAGGTTGAATTTGGCCAGGGTTTCCTGATTTTTCTGGGTGGTTTCGCCCATCCTAGGACGATCGCCCGCAGCAGGTATCCGGTTAGCGATACAGCGGGCAAGCGGATTATTGGGCGATGTTAAAGCCTGTGAATTTTCTTCATAAATTAGCGCTGTTTCAACTTCAATTACCTCGGCTTTAAAAGTTATATTGACTCCCGGAGGATTGTGTTTAATAGCATTAGTCAACAGATTTTCTAGCACCCGCTGCAAGTGTTGGCGATCGGCATTGACTTGTGGCAAATCCGCCGGGATTTCCTGAGTCAAAGTTGCTTGATTTTTGGCTAGCATCGGTTCTAAATCGGTAACAATGGCTGAAGCTAAAGACTGCAAATCTAGCGGTACAGTATTGAGAACAATACCTTTGACCTCGCTAGCGTGAGCGTCGAGCAGGGCATTAACCATAGTCAACTGGTGTTCGCTGGCCTGAACGATGCGCTGCAAAATCGATCGAGAAACCGGAACATCTTGTAGAGAGTCAGAGGCCGATTTGTTGAGCAAGTTTTTCAGCAGTATTAACATTCCCATAACAGGAGTGCGGAGATTGTGAGAAACTGCGTGCAAAAATAGGTCTTTCAGGCGGTTGCTTTCTTGCAACTCGTGCATTTTTTGCTGTAGTTGGCGGGTGCGTTCCTCCACTTGAGATTCCAAGTTGGCATTGAGAGCTTTTACCTGCTGCAAAAGTTGGGCTTGCTGTAGAGCGATCGCCACTTGAGTAGCGAGTTTTTCCAACAAATCAATTTCAAATTCCTGCCACTGGCGGGGCCCAGAGCACTGGTTGACGGCCAAGATCCCGAACAATTCATCGCCCAGGACGATCGGCACATTTAACGTCGCGCGAATTTGATAGTCGCTGTAGAATTGGGCAATTGGAACGCTCTGTTGAACGCTAGCAGTATCGGAGATAGCTCGGACGCGGTTGTTAGCATAAAAAGTTTTCTGGCTTTCGAGGTGATTCTCGTCAGCGAGTACCCACCCCAAAAGAGAACAGCATTGGACACCCACAGACTCGGCCACAACCTTACCGTACACCGGGCTAGGAAGATTTACCCCGTCCGCGTCCACAATACCGATGAAAGCGCGGTCTGCCTTGAAAAATTGCCGGACTTCGGCAACAGTAGTGTTGAGAATTTCTTCGAGGTCGAGGGAGTTGCGAATTCGCAGGGCGATTTCTGAGAGCAAGCGATCGCGATCGGAGGACGCCCGCAAAGCGGTTTCCGCGCGGTGGCGTTCGGTAACGTCTTGGACTGTGGCGGCGATCGCCCCTGACTCAATTGCCGACTGTTCGCAGACAGTGCGTTCGGAGCCATCTGCCAGCACAATTCGGTAGTTAATGCAATAGGCTTGGCGTTCAAACATAGCTTGGCGCTGCGATCGCGCCACCAATTCTCTGTCTTCTGGATGTACGGCTTGCAAAAAAACTTCTGGTGTCGGTTTGACCGTTCCCGGAGCAAAACCCAAGAGGCGGTAAAGTTCGTTTGACCAGCGCAATTCGATATTGGATATATGATGTTCTGCGGATTCTTCGCAGTTGTCAGTTGCTGTGAGGGCGGCGCAATTTAAATCCCAATTTCCCAACTGAGCGATGCGCTGAGCGTTGGCTAAACTAGCTTCGCGATCGCGCAGCATGGCGGCCGTGCGGCGCACCTCCACCAGCGCTTGCTGGCGTTCTGCTACGGCGGCGGCCAACATCAGAGCCACAAGGGCGATCGTACCGGTAAAAGCTTGTAAAAATAAAACCGCCTGTTTGAGATTATCGCTTTTAGCCAAAAACGGGCCGCCTCCCTGCACTGCTCCCCAAATCGCGATCCAAGAGACGATCGAATAAGCAAAAATCGCTCCCGGCGGTTGAAACCGCAGGGCAGCCCAAACTATCAGAGGAAAAGGCAGATACTCCAGCGGATACAGAGCGATCGCCGCTTGTGTTTTTGAGCAAAAAAACAGCCAGCTCACGCTCAGCAAGAGAGTCAGCCAGAGCGCTATTTCTGAATAATTAATAATTAAAAATAGAAGATTATATCGGTTTTCACTTGCAGGAAATCTGCTTGAATAATTTGTAACTTGTGATTGGTAATTGTCCCAGTTAAAAAATGCTTTTAAACTTGAAATAATTCGAGATTTTCTCTCACCTGTTGCACCATTGTCAAGAACAGGCAAGATGCCTGTTCCACAATCAAATTCATCTCTTGTGGAACAGGCATCTTGCCTGTTTCTAAACAAGGAATTGAGAATAATGAAACATCTCAGTTTTAGTGGAAATTTAAAACTGTTAACCGCGTGATTCAAAGTCAGCAGCACGGGCGTCACAATCAAAATTCCCATGCCGTCTCCGAGCCATGTAGTCCACCAGTTGCGAGAGAAATTGCTCCACTGAGCCCAACCAAAAATGCACGTACCCAAGTTGCCGAGGATAGAACCCACAAGAGTAGACCCGATGACAGCGCCCGCTACTAAAGCCAGAACATCTCGCAGTCGATCGAGTTTGGTAGAAAATCCGCTCCAAGTCAGCAAAGCCTCTCCAGCCAGCGCTTGCAGGGTGACGCTAAAGGCCGATGTGGCAATGACAGCCGACGGTATACCGCCGGTAGAGTTTAACAGCACTGAACCGAGGATAATTCCCGGCCACATCCGACGCCCTTGCAGTAGCAGTGCCGCTAGAGCAATACCGGCGGGCGGCCACACGGGGGAGGGTTCGGCTTTCACCAGTCCCAGCATCGACGCTGCGAGTTTTCCGGTAACAAAGTAGGCCAGCGCCAGGATGCCGGTGTACAGAAGCGTTCGAGTGCGGCGGTTGAGCAGTTTCATGTTTAGGTGCGATCGAATCCTCCATTCCTAGTTTTTAATTTAGGCGGCTTTGGGGCGATCGAACTTCCTCCTGACGAATCACCTGACTGGGGGAGGGGGGAGTTGACTGTTGACTGTTGACTGTTGACTGTTGACTGTTGACTGTTAACTGTTGACTGTTGACTGTTGACTGTTGACTGTTGACTGTTAACTGTGGACTGTTGACTGTTGACTGTTAACTGTTGACTGTTGACTGTTGTGATTGGTAGCAGCTAACAACTCCCCATGCCCCATGCCCCATGCCCCATGCCCCATGCCCCATGCCCCATGCCCCATGCCCCATGCCCCATGCCCCATGCCCACTTATTAAAATCCAAAACTCCGCTTACCATCCGGCTTAACAGTAAGCCAATTGGTCTTTGCCATTGCCAGTTGTTCCTCAGAAACTGTAGCGTTGGTAAGATTCGCCCCGCACAAATTGGCTCCCCGCAAATTCGCCTTAGTCAAATAAGCCCCCGTCAAGTCAGCACCTCGGAAATCCGCGCCTTCAAAATTGGCCGTGCTGCAATAAGCCTCAGTCAAATTAGCATCTCGCAAATTTGCCTGAATTAACCTCGCGTGACCCAAATTCGCGCCCGACAAATCCGCTGCTTGCAAATTTGCCTTCACCAACCTAGCCTGATAAAAATTCCCCCCCGCTAACTGCAATTTTTGCAGTTGCAGGCCAGACAGTTCGCAGTCAGCAAAATCGCGCTTGCCTTTAAAATATGCCGCTCGCAAGCTGTTGGTGTCCCACTTAGGAGTAACTTTCGATAGCTTTGACGCTGGTAAATTGTCGCTAGAAGGTCCAACCGTTCCGAAAGTTCTGCCGGACTCAGCCAGAGTCCGGGAAACTCTGGGCTGCATCCCCGTGTTCCCGGATTGGCTGAAGGAAGTTCTACCAGCGCGGGTGTGGTTCGATCGTAAATCTTGATTAATTTTGCTCCTCGGCGGTGACCACGAAGAACCCTCGTCATTAAATATTGTCGGTTCTTCAACTGTACGAGAAGAGCCGTTGAATTGAGTTGCCAAGCCATCCATAAGACTTGGGTCTTCAAATTGGCCCGAGAGAGCTCTGAGGACATCTGCTGCTGATTGGAAGCGGTGGCCAACCATCGGCTTCAGCATTTTTTCGAGAATCCGCGCAAAATTTGGGCTTACCTGAACGTGGGGCTGCCAAACAATTTCGCCGGTTACTCCATCAAAATCTAAATCCTTGGGCGATTTTCCTGTCAGCAAGTACAAGCAAGTCATGCCCACCGCGTAGATGTCGCTGGCAAATATCGGCCGCAGCGCCATTTGTTCCGGGGGAGCAAAACTAAATGTGCCGACTGAAAATTTCGTGTTGGCGCTTTGGTCGGCGGGGTCTAATAATATTGTTTGGCTAACTTGGTCTTTTACCGCTCCGAAGTCAATCAGAACTAAGTGGCCGTCTTGAATTCGGCGAATAATATTTGCCGGTTTGATGTCTCGGTGAATTACTCCTTGGCTGTGGATATATTGCACTACTGGCAGAATTTCTAATAGAAAATTTTTAACATCAGATTCGTTGAAACGGCCTGAGTGCTTGACTTCTTGTTTCAAAGTCGAGCCTTTAACATACTCTTGAACTAAGTAAAATTGCTGTTCGGTTTCAAAATAGTCTAGCAGCCTCGGTACTTGCGGGTGGTCGCCCAGTTGGCCGAGGGTTTTTGCCTCTCGCTTAAATAATTCCCGCGCCATTTCTAAAACTCGCGGCGACGAACTACTGGGTCGCAGTTGCTTGACCACGCAACTCGGTTGACCGGGCAATGAGATGTCTTTTGCCAGAAATGTAGCTCCAAAACCTCCTTGTCCTAACGGTTCAGTGACTCGGTAGCGAGCCCGCAGCAATAACCGCGCGCCGCAAGTCTGACACTGAAGAATAGAGTCAGCAGGGTTTTGAGGATGGGGACAGCCCGGATTTACGCAGTAGCTCATATTGATTGAGTTTGCCTATGTTGTTCTGATCTTGTCAGCGTCGCTCGACTGCACAAATTCCCTTTTGCTGCTTCTGGTAGACATACTAATCTATCAGTTGCCGACGGGCCGTGCGTTCGATTGCGAATTGGAATTGCACCTAAGTCTTTTAAGCCGATATCTTTTCCCTATTTTGATTATCTCGCTGATTTGAGTTTTCCGTTGATTATCCTTGAAGATAGTTTGAAGACTTGCTAAACTTGTCCTTTTTTGTGTAAAGTCTTTCTAAACTTAGATGCTTTTTGGGCTGTTAGATGTCTCTAGCATACCTCATTTTCTGAATGAGAATGCTACTCATCCCCCAGTAGCCATCGACCTTTGGGCAGAGCGCTAGTTTTTGCTGATGTGTACCCTAACAGTATTGACAAAATTAAATTAGTATGCTATGAAAAGCTTTCCCGAATAAATTCTGGGACTCAAAAGTCGTAGCCCGTCGGCGCCGACTAATGACTAATAACTACAGAGCACTGACAACTAACTACTGACTAAATTATGCGTATATCTCTAAAGTGGCTCCGGGAATTGGTGGATGTGTCGATATCCCCGGAAGAATTAGCCGAAACCCTGACAATGGCAGGGTTTGAAGTTGAAGAAATTGAAGACCGCCGCCCTTGGGCAAGTGGCGTAGTTTTGGGCAAAATCATCGCCTGCGAACAGCATCCGAATGCAGACAAATTGAGAGTTTGTCAAGTGGATGTCGGCTCTTGTGAAGCTTTGAATATTGTTTGTGGCGCACCCAACGCTAGGGCCGACATCTATGTGCCTGTCGCTGTTGTTGGCACTTATTTATCGACTATTGATTTAAAGATTAAACCTGCTAAATTGCGGGGCGTTCCTTCAGAAGGAATGATTTGTTCTCTGGCGGAATTGGGACTATCTAAAGAGTCAGCCGGAATTCACATTTTCGATTTAGAAAATCCCGAATTGGGCAGCGATATTCGCCCGCTTTTGGGTTTAGATGACGTGATTTTAGACTTGACAGCAACTGCCAACCGTGCAGACGCTTTGAGCATGGTGGGCGTGGCGCGGGAAGTGGCGGCGCTGACTGGGGCAAGTTTGAGAATTCCCGAAGCGAATGGTGTTGTGATTGAGGGCAAAGAAAGTCCTGCTTTGGCAGTAGAAATATCGGAACCGCAAGGATGCCCGATTTACATCGGCACGGCAATTGAAGGTGTGAAAATTGCTGCTTCTCCAGCTTGGTTGCAGCAGCGGTTGCAGGCGGCGGGAGTGCGGCCGATTAATAATGTGGTTGACGTAACTAATTACATTTTATTGGAGTGGGGACAACCGCTGCACGCTTTCGATCGCGATCGCCTACAATCTTTCACGGGTACTCAAGATATCAGCATCGGCGTCCGCTTTGCCAAAACAGGCGAATCCTTCAAAACTTTGGACGGACAAAACCGCAATTTGCAAGCACAAAACCTGTTAATTACTGCTAGCGACAAACCAGTTGCCTTAGCTGGGGTAATGGGTGGCGAAGACACGGAAGTTCACGAAGGAACGCAAAATTTAGTCTTGGAAGCAGCGATTTTTGACCAGGCAACGATTCGCCGTTCTGCGCGCGCTCAAGGCCTGCGGAGCGAGGCATCGATCCGCTACGAGCGGGGGGTGAATCAGGCGGCTTTGACGACTGCTTGCAACCGCGCTGTAGCTCTAATTTTGGAGTTGGCTGGAGGCACTGCGACGGTGCAGAAAACGGCGAGTTCGGGCGAGGATTTGAGTTTTTCGCGATCGCTCGAATTGCGTTTAGACCGAGTAAATCTGGTTTTAGGGCAGTTGAAAAGAGGAGAAACGGGCGGTTCTAAATATCTGGAACCGGAAGAGGTAAAAAATATTCTCACAGCTTTGGGATGCGAAGTTGTTGCGACGGAAAAAGAACGGGTGTTTGGGATAACTGTTCCTCCTTACCGCTACCGGGATTTAGAAAGGGAAATTGATTTAATTGAAGAAGTTGCCAGACTCCACGGTTATGACAATTTCTGCGATACTCTGCCCAGCAAAACGGAACCTGGTTATCTGTCACCAGAATACGCGGCAATTCGGAATGTGCGATCGGCTTTTCGGGCAGCCGGTTTGACGGAGTTGATGCACTATTCTTTGGTGAAAACTGAGGGAGACAATCAAGTTGTGCTGGCTAATCCGCTGTTTGTGGAGTATTCGGCTTTGCGGACTGAGATGCTGTCGGGTTTGATTGATGCTTTCGGGTACAATTTGGAACAGGGAAATGGGGCGCTAAACGGTTTTGAAGTCGGCCGCATTTTCTGGAAAGATGGGGATGCAATGAAGGAAGCCGATGCAGTTGCGGGGATTATCGGCGGCGATCCGACTGTGTGGAAATGGCAGCAGGGAGGGCGCGATCGACCTTTGAGTTGGTTTGAGGCAAAAGGTATTTTGGAAAGCGTGTTTCAGGCGTTGGGTTTGGCGGTGGAATATCAAAGCGATTCCTCTAATACACGCTTGCATCCTGGCCGCACGGCTGCGTTATCGTTAAACGGGAAACATTTAGGGGTTTTTGGACAGTTGCACCCGCAATTGCAGCAAGAAAAGGATTTGCCTGAGCAGGTTTACGTGTTTCAATTAGATTTGGCGGTGCTGTTGGGTGAGTTAGGGCGATCGAACAACTTAACTCGCAAGTTTGCGGGTTATTCGAGTTTCCCGGCTTCTGACAGAGACATTGCATTTTTCGCATCGGTTGAAGTTCCGGTTGTTGAGATGCAGAGTGCGATGAAAAAGGCGGCGGGTAGTTTGCTGGATTCGGTGGAACTGTTCGACGAATATCGGGGCGACAACGTGCCGGCGGGACAGCGGAGTTTGGCTTTTCGGTTAATTTACCGCGCGGGCGATCGAACTTTGAGCGAAACCGATGTCGAACCGGCACAACAAAAAGTTCGCGATGTTTTAGTTGAGAAATTCGGCGTTAGTTTGAGAAGCTAAAGGGCCGGTACTCACCAATGGAAACTGCCAGGGAATGAATTCCCTGGCTGAAAGCTAAAGTCCTTTCAAGAGGACTAACAATACTTACGGATTACAAGGTAAATTTGCCATTTTGAGCAAAGCGAAGAATCTCAAATTATTGCAATAAAACCGTCTCAAGTGCATAATTGCTAACTAATGAACTCTTCAGTCCTCATAGCGAGGACTTAACCTTTGAGGCGGGGGTTTCAACCCCTGCCGGAATCAATTTTTAACGTTAATTAAATTGTCACCAACGGCCGCAACATCTCCCCAACCATTAAAGTAATAAATTTCTCCTCCTCTCCAACAAACCTCTCTCTTTCCCCTCTTCCTCTGCGCCCTCTGCGCCCTCTGCGTTTCATTAATCTTATTCTTAAAACTTTAGTTAAATCTTCTTAATCTTATTGTACAATAACTTTTAAACAAATTCATCTAAGGCTCAAAACCGTGACCAAATATGTGATGTGGGGAAGTTACTGCGAAGACGTTCTCGAAAAACGCGCTCCGTTTCGGGACGCTCATTTGGCGGGATTGGCTAAGCAGAAGGAATCGGGTGTGTTAAGTACGATCGGGCCAACCAAAGATTTAACAAAAGTTTTTGCAATTTACGAAGCAGAAGATGAGGCGGCCGTGCGAGAATTAGTGGAAGCCGATCCTTATTGGGTAAATGGGGTTTGGACTGAGTACGATGTGAAAGAGTGGATTCAAGCTTTTTGAAGGGGTTAACAGGGTGAACATCTTAAGATTGGATGACAGCGATTTAGTTCCAGTGGACTATGGCGATTTGCTGGACAAAATTTTAGAAGTTTTGCAGGGGAAAAATCCGTTTAGCGTATCAGAAGACAACCGCCGCTTGCTAATTGATATTGACACCATTGCTGCGGATGTTTCTAACAAGCAAGTGCGGCAACCCCTGGGTTCCGGGGAACGTCAAGCACATTCTGCTACTGTTAACTTACCGCCGGAAATTGAGGAGCGTTTTGGCAGTCAAGTTAGACAGATTCAACAGTGTTTGCGGCAGCAATTAGAATTTAAACTGCCACAAAATACTTCTATTGAAAGGTTTGTCGCTAGTTTGATTAGTCCATTAGACTCACCCTCTTTTCTGGGAAGCGGCCAAGAGTTAGGCTTTAAATACGATTTTGGCACCCGCCACCCTTCTTTAGAAAAAGAAAGGCTAACTTTGGAAAGCCGAGGTACTGGAAGCCATGCAGCTTTAAAATTGCATAAATTGACCGTTACCGTCCGAAATACAGATATTTTTGAACAAGAACTCAAGCAGGGTTTGCAAAACTATATCAATGAAAATGCCGAGACTAGCAGTGAGAAAGAAGACCTTAACCACCGTCTTGATGAGATGGTTAAAAATCCTGACTCGGATTTTCACAAATTAATCCGACTGGTAGACAAAGAAACTCTCGGCAAAATTCAAAAAGAAGCTAAGATTACTTACTTAGAGTATCTGCTCGAACACATCCGCGCAAGCAGCACAGATACTGTAGGCATCATCTATTTAGAAGACTTAATTCGCCGCCTTAGATTAATAGAAGAATACATCAACGAACCAGGTAAATCTGATGGTGAGTACGAAGTTAATTATGCTGGTGTTCGAGTTAATTATCGCGAGATATTTGCCCGTTCGGAATTTTTAGATACACTGCCAATTATTCCTATTGTATCAGGTTACTTGGGAGAAAGTACGGACAATTATCGTAACGAGCGTAAGTTTATCTTTGGCCTCAAAATCAAATTTGATAACTCAGTTCAAGCGCGCGGTGGAAAAGATGTATTTGAGTATTATCTGAACCTGCTAAATCCCGACAGTGAAGAACATCAAGCAGAATTTGATGAGGATTCTAATCCCGAAACCTTCGTCCGCAAACTGTTAAAAATAGCATTGCTCTACTATTTTGTGCTGGCTTCCCGCAATGACCCACTAGCACAAAATTACGACCCGGAATCTGAACTAAATCATCAGCCTAGAGCCCTATTTGAACAAAGAGTCTTGCCCATTTTGCAAGGTTCTAACGATGAGCAAAAAAAAGAGCTTTTTCGCAACTTTATTAAAGGGCTTAATCAGTTTAACATAAAACACAAAATTACGCATCTGAGAAGAATGCTAAAAGGCTTTCTGGAGCGTCAAACAATTTTACCAACCCGCACAGAAACGCGACACGTAAACCTCAAAATAGGTCTGGTAGAAGATATTGACAATATTTTGACGAATGGTAAATTTTTTAATGACATTATGGAGCGAAATTACAAGCAAACGCTTCATTATATTACCGTCAAAGAACCTAGTGTCGATGAAAAATCTATTTGTCAGCTACCCGTCAATATCAGCATCGAAGATGTCCGGTATTTCCCAACTGATGAACGCCAAAATTTTAGCATGGAATATAATATCAAAGACGTTGATATTTTACCTGTAGCTTCAGTTCCCGAAAGTCGGATGAGTGCATATAACAATTTTTTAAAACAGTATAAGTTGCTGTTATTCCGGTATAACAACCGACGACTGGACACTGGCGATACAGGTTTACAACCGGCGGCGGCTTTTGTCTATAAGTTTACCATGTTGCTGCTGTCCTATATCTGTCTGAGGATATTGCTCGAAAACACTGCGGACAACTTGTTTATTCCGATGGTGAGGCTCCACGAAGGTGACGACAAACACCCTTCGCCATCAGAAAAATTTATGGCTAACCTTTCTAAAACATTGTCTCATATTTTGAGTGAAAAACAACGCTCAACTTCTCAAGGATTTCGGATTAGAAAAACGCCCAATGGTTACACAATTCGTAACGGTTTGAGTTCCCTGTATTCAATCCTTCCTAAAAAGTTTCGATTCGATGATAATGTACAGCTAGCTCCTGAGTTGGATAAATTGGCAATAATTGTCGTTTCCAGCCGGGATAGTGATGCGAAAAGAAGCAATCAAAACCGCTTCCAAAGACAAGCCTGCTTAATCGGAGAAATTGTCGGAATCAATCGCCTAGATGACAGTACAATTCAAGTCGAAATGCTGAAAACACTTTCCGAGAATTACAGTGTCAGCCGTCTTTATTCTGAGCCGTTAATCCTTGAAGATGCAATGAGTCAGCTTTATCAGCAAGGATATCGGAATTTCGCATATATTTCGCAAGCACCTTACATGAGTACGCTGCATATTACTCAGACTGAGGAAGATGAGGAATTGTCTTTCATGTCAAAAAAATTGCTCCGAACTTTGAAGGGAGAGCGGCGGGATATCAAAATTTATCCGATATTCTTTGACAAATACTATGTCCGCAGTTTCCTAGGCGATAAGGGAAAATCCTTTTACATTCAGGATGCAATGGAGCTTGAAAGCTTGTTTGCAGATACCAGTCAGCAAGCTGTGATGTTTTTCAACTTGTTTAACGGAATTAGAGTCAGGGAGGAAAAGAACTTTTATAACGGTGTCATTTCCTACTCGACTCTGTTGAATATCTATCAAGGTATCCTAGACGATCAAGATATTCGTGAAGGTTTGATTTATGAGGGTGTAATCAAAAATACTTTGCTACATTATCTAACAATATTCCACTTTTCTCGGTATGAAGCTCGTCACAATATTAGTTTAAAACTTGACCCCTACGAGCGAATTATTGGCGATGAATCGGTGGGTGCTTTATCTGTATTTAGTCATGCTGGCGGTAGTGCGGATTTTAATTCCCTGGCATTTTTGAATAAGGTAAGAGAAGTCTTGAATGTGGATGAGGGAGGTATTAATCATGATTGGTGAAGATTTGGGACGGCTGTTTGAGGTGGGATTTAATATAGGGATTCTGGCGTATATTCAGCGTGAAAATATAGCTCACAATTTCGGAGATTCCTACCGTCTCGATTTACAGAAACTAGAATTGCCAAAGATGATGGCGGAAATAACTAGGGAAGCTAATCTCCTGGGTAGTTTGGATGCTAAAATTGTTGAGAAGTGGAGTTTATTTTTTGTCCAAAAAGGCTTTATTGGTGGGTTGAATTTCTTCCGAGAGTACCTCACATCTACGGGCTGGACTTTAAGGTTATCGCAAATCTTGTATTTTCAGTGCAGTTTGAGTTGTGCTAACAGTATTAGAACCCAGAATGACGATGAGACAGAAGTTTTTAAAGCGTTTAAGAAGGTATTATCTCAGTTTGAAACAGCGCAACCAAATTTCTCAGCCGATGAGATTAACTCCTACATCCGCCGCTACAAGAAAAAAGGCGAGTTTTTGCAAGCTGATACCCTGATTTTGTTGCAAAATGGTAAGGATTTTAGAATTCTGTGCGTTGATTTGTCTGTGTTTACTCCTCCGTTGACTTCGGAAAAAGTCGATAATCTCAACGAAATAGAGGTGATGCGGAAGTCTTTGCTCAGAGAAATTAGCTATTTGCGATCGAAAAGTGTTTTTTCTAATCTGCGAATCGATACTAGCACTTTAGGTATTGACTTTTCGGAGGGTTTAAACCGCTATTTTACTGCTTTTAAGTATAAGGATAAGGAAAGCGCTAAGTTGATTCAGGCTGGTAGCTACGCTCACAGCTTCTACGGTTTTCTGCAAACGACTGGTATGATTCCTGATGGTGCTGAGGTGTTGTTGAATGTTGTCGGTTATAGCGATCGCACAATCAGCGCAATTTCCCTCCGCAGTGATAAAATTGACATCTTGGCGAATTGTGCCAAAATCTACCAGCAGGAAGCGAAAAATAAAGAGATTAACGATGCTCGCGGCGATGTTTTAGATACGATTCAACTCAACGCAGCTCGCAGTTTTCAAAATGGCAAAAAGTTTGTCAGCGATTTGTTGACGATTGGCAAAAGTTCTACACCTGTACGTAATACAGAGCGGATCGATAATTTTGTTAATTCCATAGATATTATATCAGATAAACTGGCCGATGATTTGCAAATCGATCGCGGATTACATCTGAGAAATGCTCACGCTCAATTGATTGTCAAAGCACTGCAATCTGATGAAACTTATATCTTTTTGACGGGGAATCCGGGAATTGGGAAAACAACTGCGATCGCAGATTTCCTCAAAACCCATATAAACGACGGTTTCTTGTTCTTTTACGTCAGTCCCCGCAAGCAAGTCAACTTAGATATCATCGATAAATTTCGAGACAAAAAGACTGGTTTGCTGTGCGACAATCGCTTATTTTGCATTAACTCAAGTTCCGATACTATAGACAGCAATTTTGGACAATGTACCGTCAACTACGTCGCAAATAATCATCACGAAAATTTTCAACAAAAAAGTGTCCACTTCATCAACAACAGGGCCGAAATGCAGCGGAAGGAATATCACCAGCCGCAACTTGAAAGGAAGGGAGAAACAGTAATCAAACCTAGGATAGGCAAAAAGCATGGAGTGCTAAATAGCGTTTGTGAGGGAATATATTCGCTCATCAATCGTAAAACATCGAACAATATCGTGGCTACCGTTTCCATTCAGTCTTTAAAGGTGACAGAAACCGGAAAAAATACTCTCCAGCATTTAGAGAAAATATTTCAAGATGCTTACAACAAGGGGGAAAAAGCAGTCATTTCTCCTAAAATGCAAGAAATCTCCAGCCGCATCAAACACATTTTCATTATGATCGATGAAATTACTGGAGACGACGGCGGCGTTGAGTTTTTGCATGGAATTGGTAGGCTGCTTAACAAATATGACTTGCACAACCCAAAACACGGTTTTAATACTAAAATTATTGTAGCCGATGCTTCGATTGTTGACCCGGATGTGATTAAACAACACCTCGATGATACCTCGCCGGAACCGGATAAAATCTATTTCAAAAAGCTCCCAAAAACTTCTGAGGAAATCCCGCCTTTACAAGTTATTCCTTTTGAATTTAAACGATTAGCTGCTAAACTTATCAATACGAATTCCTATCCGGCTAGCCGTTTAGAGATAACTTACAAGGTGTTTGTAGAAGCTGTTAAATTCACTGAAGATATTTCTTTAAAACTAAATTATGATTTGGTAAAACGGGTACAGTCTCAAATAATTGAGGATATCAATCAGCGGTTAGCAATACCGGGAGTTGAACAAATTATCGTCTACATTCAGGATAAGCGAAGATTGGCGGAGTTGATTGATAAAATCCAAAATGAGCGAGAATTTAATCGCTATACCGATTATCTGGAAGTCCACGCGAATATCTCGGAAGAGGAGAAAGCAAAAATACAGGAGTGCAAAGATACAGCTAAAGTAATCTTTATGACTGCATCGGGAAGTCGTGGCTTATCTTTTCCGAAAACTAAGCATATTTTAGTAGATATTCCCCGCTTTCAGATTGAGAAAAATCTGATGGAAATCATACAGGTGATTTATCGGGGACGCGGAGAATATGACAACGGTAAAACCCTTGATGGTGAAGACAAAGAATTGGTTTTTTACTTGTCTGATACAGCAGTTTATTACGCTGATGATGCGGAACTTTCTTTACAAGAAAGCAAGTTGAGTTTGTTGAATTTATTGCTAATTCTGAAGACGGCGGTGATGACGCGAATTTCGGGATACGGTTATTTAGGTAGGGAAAAGTTTTTGATGATTCCCATCGGCGGTAAGTCGGTTTCCGCAGTAGGGGATACTTTTAGCAGCAAAATGGCTGCTCTAATTAAGACATTAAAGAGCGAAAGCATCCGAGGAAATAGCTTACTAAAGGAGGTTTATACGAGTTTAGAAGAGCTTTTGGGTCGTGGGGAGTTTGTTTTGACAAATTCTGATAACTCTCGTTACAAGGGCAATTCCTACCTGGAAATGCGGGATGATTTTAACAAGAAGTTTTTGGAGAAGTGCAATCCGTTAGATGGTTTGCTGAGTTATGATAATTTAGAGAGTGGTCATATTTGTGGTAGTTTGTTGGTAGTGCCTCTAGCTAAGCAAAATTTGCTGGAAAAATACCAGATGCGGCTACGCGAACAAATTCAGAAGTGTGTAGATAATGACTTGCTGAAAAAAATGTATCGAATTAGGGATAGCGAGTCGTACCCGGAGAATGTACGATCGGCAATTAGGGGCGGTGCGATCGAGCTTTTGCAGTTTCTCAACGGCGATGTGGAGAAAACTCAGTATTTTGAAGAACAGAGTCAGCAGTTCGATCGCTATTATGCCATACCCCTGTTTGCCTTCGTTAGCGGGGAGGAAATGCAGGAGTATTTTGCTGACAGTAAGCTGGAAGAACCGGAAGACAGGCGGTTTCGGGATATTTTGTCGGCTTATGTGCGATCAATCTACCCTGTAGATAGTGTAATGCCGATCGGGCACAAGTATCAAGATTTCCCCTTTATCGTGTTTAGAAGCTACAGTTTAGAGCAAAGTCGAGAAAAGATTTTTACAGATAAATATCTTTTAAGTTCCAACGAATTGAACGTGCTTAATTTAATTTTGTCAAAACAGATCAACTAGACCTCTTGCATTCCCAAGCTTTCAATTCCTTCAAGAATCTGCGTTTATCTGCGTTTATCTGCCTTGCATCTGCGGTTTCTGTATCAATCAAAGACTTATGCAATGCAAGCCTACTGAAACTTGTAGGCTGCGTCAGCTAGCTGTCACCCCGCAGAGAAAATAAAACTCTTCCGGGGCACCCTACTTGCTACTTGCTAACTTCAAACGGCGTGGATTTCCCCCCCAAAGCTTCGACGATGGCGCGAGTATTAGCCGACATCATTTTCACATAAGAATCGCCCTCGCTTCCGGCCGCCCCAATCGAATCCGAATAAAGTTGCTGCGCCGCCAATTTCACCCCCGCTTCCTCCGCCACTGTTCTAATCAGTTGCGGGTTAATTGTAGTCTCCGCAAAAATAGCAGGAACTCCCGCAGCTTTCACCGATTCTACTAACTTTTGCACCGTTTGAGCGCTCGGCTGTTCCTCCGTACTAATCCCGATCAAACTGCCAGCACTTCCCAATCCGTAGGCGTGGCTGTAATATTGAAAAGCATCGTGGGTTGTTACTAATTCGCGCTTATTTTCGGGAATAGTTTTAATCTCTTGTTCGATCCAAATATCCAAACGTTTTAACTCTTCAGTAAGTTGCACAGCATTCTGCCTAAACTTCTCCCGATCTTCCGGCGAGAGTTCGATTAGCGCATCCCGAATTGCTTCCACCATTTGAACTACATTTTCCACATTTCCCCAAACGTGCGGATCGGGTACGGTATTGCCTTCTTTATTGAGTAGCAAAGGCTTGACAACTTCCCCCACTGCTAATTTCCGCGCCTTAATTCCGGCGGCATTCATCATCCTAATTAATCCCGGTTCCAAATTGTAACCGTTATACAAAATTAAGTTAGCTTGTTCTAAAGCTTGAGAATCTTTTGGCACCGGTTCGTAAACGTGAGGATCGGTTCCCGGCTGCAAAATTCCTGTTAGCTGAATTTCGCCGCCCGCTACTCGATCGGTCAAATCCTCAATAATTGTGCTGGTAGCAACTACCTTGGGTTTAGCATCTGCCTCTGGAGAGAGACGATCGCCCTGAGTCGAAGCACAACTAAATAAACCCACAGTCAAAATGCCGCAAGCAATAGTTCTAATCCAAAATGCCTTGGACTTGTCCCATCCAGGGGCGGCTGTTTCAATCCCCGACTCACCGCTAAACTCCCCTTTATCGGATTGCTTCACAATTGCCCTCGCTTTTAATTCACATCTGACACCATTCTCAATAACCCTTGTCTGGGCGGGCAGGATGCCCACCCCACCAGAAAACTCACTCTTTGTGGAACAGGCATCTTGCCTGTTATTGAGAATTGTGGAAGATATGAGTTTTAACCGACTTGAGATTTTCGCCGCCAAACCTATAGTTTGAGGGGTTTCCAGCTTGGACTGTCGCATTATCTACCTCTCCTGCGTTCCAAATTATTCCTATTTACCGATGATTTCATATTCTTTTCATTTTTACAGTAAACTTAATAAAAAGGAGATAGACTCACCGCCATGAATACCGCCGCCTTGCCCAACGAGAATCCTTGGTCTAAAATGGTTTGCCACCTCAAAGACAGCGCTACCGACACTGAAATTATCGCTGTTAAGCACTTAGCAGTAAACTACCGCACGGTAGAGGCACTCAGAGATATCAATCTTTCCGTCAAACCGGGAAGGCTGACGGGTATTATTGGCCCCAACGGTGCCGGCAAAAGCACGCTGATCAAAGCAATGTTGGGCTTAATTCCCGCAGTTCGCGGCACTGTTACCTGGGGTGAAGAAGCGATCGCCGATCGACTCGAAACAGTAGCCTACGTGCCCCAGCGATCGCAAATTGACTGGAACTATCCCGCCACCGTTTGGGATGTCGTGATGATGGGAAGAGTCAGAAAAGCCGGATGGTTTCGCCGCTTCTCGGCAGCTAGCCGCCGCACCGCTGCCGATGCCTTAGAAAGAGTAGGCATGAGTGCTTACAAAGACAGACCGATCGGACAACTTTCCGGCGGACAGCAACAGCGAGTATTTCTAGCGAGAGCCTTAGCCCAAGAAGCCGCTATTTTCTGCTTTGACGAGCCCTTTGTCGGCGTTGACCAAAAAACTCAAAATATCATTTTCGAGATATTCCACCAGCTAGCAAATGCCGGAAAAATCGTCTTAGTAGTCAACCACGACTTAGGCGAATCAATCACCAATTTTGACGATTTAATTTTGCTCAATACAGAATTGATTGCCGCTGGTTCCCGCCAAGAAGTGCTAACCCAAGAAAACCTTTACCGCGCCTACGGCGGACAAGTAATGTTTTTTGCCGGACAAGCCGCTTAATTAGCCAGCAGTCATTAGTCTAGGAGTTACACTCTTGAACCAGGTTTTTTTGATAATCTTGAATTGGGCAACGATAAATCTCGGATCAAACTCACATCTTGCATCATTCTCAAGAACAGGCAAGATGCCTGTTCCACAAAGAGTGAATTTTCTTTCTTGTGGAACAGGCATCCTGCCTGTTCCTAAAAAGCTTATTGAGAATGGTGCAACATCTCAGATCAAACCGGGTTGCTTTGGTTTTTAGTCATTAATTAACTGTGATTTTATAAATTTATGATACAAACCTTAATTGAGCCGTTGCAGTACGGATTCATGCAGCGATCGCTCATAATTGCCATTCTCGTCGGCATCGTCTGCGCGATCGTCGGCAGCTACCTAATGGTACAGCGGCTGGCCTTGCTGGGAGACGCCATCAGCCACTCGGTTTTGCCCGGATTGGCGATCGCATTTATCCTCGGAGCAAACATCTTTGTCGGTGCTTTCATTGCCGGAGTTTTGAGTACAGTCATCATAGCTTGGATCAAAGCTCGATCGACAATCAAAGAAGACGCGGCAATGGGCATCGTATTTTCGGCATTCTTCGCCCTCGGCATCACCCTAATTACGATCGTCCAAAAAGACAACAAAATCGACCTCAACCACTTTCTGTTCGGCAACATCCTCGGCGTTACAGTCGAAGATGCGATCGACACAGCCGTCATTGTCGCCGTAGTCTTATTAGTTGTAGTATTCTTTTACAAAGAACTGCTATTTTACACATTCGATCCATTAGGAGCGCAAGCAACAGGTTTGCCAGTAAACCTGCTCAACTTCGGACTGATGGTACTCATCGCCCTCACCATAGTTGCCAGCCTCAAAGCCGTTGGCGTAGTGCTAGTCTTGTCCCTATTAATTACACCAGCAAGTACCGCCTATCTCCTAGTCACTCGCCTGCACCAAGTAATGATTTTAGGCGCAATAATCGGAGTTATTTCCAGCATTAGCGGAATGTATCTCAGCTACTTCTATAACTTGCCATCCGGGCCCGCAATAGTTTTAGTTGCATCGGGATTATTTGTACTATCATTGCTGTTCAGCCCCACTCAAGGAATCCTCACCCAGCCCCGCACACACTCCGGCCAAATTCCTCCAATCTGGCGGGAATTAAAAAATTTAACTAAAGGCCGATAACTATTAACTTTGTAGTAACTCACATCTTGCACCATTCTCAAGAACAGGCAAGATGCCTGTTCCACAATAAAATTCACTCTTTGTGGAACAGGCATCTTGCCTGTTCCTAAAAAGCTTATTGAGAATGGTGCAACATCTCAGTAGTAACGCTTCAGCCCCGCCCATCCCATTGTTAATCAGAATCTTCGTTAATCCCCGTGGATGTGCGGTTCAAAAAAGCCTCTCGAATTAATCCGCGTAACTGCGAATCGTGGGCTGCATCCAGATTTGGTAAAAATGGTTTTTTTTAGGATTGCGAGAAAGCAACAATGGGATGATACCGAATCGGGCGATCGCAACTACGAACTATTGGTCACAAAAAACTGTACAATAACAAAAGTTAAAATTTCCCGCAAACACATCTACTAAGTTAAAAAAACATGACAGTCAAAGTAGGAGACACCGCACCAGATTTTACCTTACCATCTCAAACTGGCACATCAGTCAGCCTCAAAGATTTTAAAGGCAAAAAAAACGTCATAGTCTACTTTTATCCCAAAGACGACACACCCGGATGCACGACTCAAGCTTGCGCTTTTCGAGATAGCTACGAAGTCTTCAAAGACGCAGGTGCAGAAGTCATAGGAATTAGCGAAGATACCCAACAATCGCACCAGCAATTTGCCACCAAATATCAGCTACCCTTTACACTGCTGAGCGATACGGGGAATAAAGTGCGGCAATTATATGGAGTTCCAGCTACCCTGTGGATTATGCCGGGTAGAGTAACTTATGTCATTGACAAAGAAGGCGTTGTCAAGCATATTTTTGACTCCATGTTAGACTTCAAAGCACACGTTGCAGAAGCACTCAAAACTTTAGAAACCATCAAAAGTTAGATGGCGCGCGGGTGGCCAGAAACCGGGTTTTTTTACGAAAATGATTTGCTATCTAGCAGATTAGCTAAAAAACCCGGTTTCTGCGATATTGGCGCGAAAATCGCAGTGCAGGCCGCGCGTTTCCATTCAATTAGTTTCGCCAGCGAGTGGGGAGTTGGGCCAACAAATTTGGTGCGACCCTTGCGCCGATGCAGGTCAGTTTCCATTCAATTAGTTTCCCCAGCCAGTGGGGAGCACCAACACAGATTATCAAACTTGACCCCAGAGTTAACAAACTTTCCATTCAATTAGTTTCCCCAGCGAGTGGGGAGTGTCACGTTGTTCAATCGATTGGGCTAATCTTAAGCCGGAGTTTACCATTCGCCTCAATTTCTATATCTACATGATGCCTTCCGCTTGATGTCGCAACAGCAACAGTTCCAGCTAAGGCTCCGATACCAGCGCCAACTGCTGCTCCAACAGGACCACCAACTATGAATCCAAGAGCACCTGCACCTGCTGCATAAGCAAAAATATAGAGGGCAGAGTAGTTAAGCGCAGTAACCCCAGCAGAATAAGGGATGAATGCGCCTGTAGCTATATTTACCCACTCTCCCGATTTGTTCTTGTGTAACTCAAAAATGGTTTTTAACTTCTCTGGAAGGTCTGAATATCGCTCGTAGTCTGTAATAACTTCAACTTGCTCACTTTGCTCCAAGGCTGTCTTTAGCTCACGATAAAACATTTCTGTATCTGAGAAAACTAACTTCCGCATACATTCCATTCAATTAGTTTCACCTCCATTCTACACCCCAGACAGCGCAAGGAGTCTAGAGGGAGATCGGCGACACCCGCGACAAAAAATTAAGGAAGGGCCGAGGGACAGTTTTGGCAAGCTGCTGTATGTTAATTATTAGATACATTTGCCCCATCCCTCCCTGAACGAATTCAGTGTGTGGGTGCAAAGATATATGGATAGCCCCCAAGTGCTTTCCCCGCCGAGTTTGGTAGAAAAACACCGACAAGCAGCGAAAGATTTAGTCGCGAGATACAGCTAGCTGGTAAAGACAGATTTTACCACTTGTTCGTAGTGAACACCTCAGTCCTGATTCTCTAAAAAACCAAGAAAGGACTAAAGTCCTTACTAAAAACTCGTGGTTCGTAGTAAGGACTTTAGTCCTTTTTTGCTAATGGCTTGCAGCCATTAACAATTAGCACTCAGCAATTATCTAGCTTTTCACAACACTCGATTTTTCAGATGTAGCGCTTTCGGCAGTTTTGCCATTTTTGCTATTACCGTTACCGTTGCTGTGGCGGGGTTGGATAACTCCATAACCACCGTGAGTCTTGCGTTCGTAGAGTACGTTTATTTCGTCTGTTTCCGCATTACGGAACATATAGAAATCGTGATCGATAATCTGCAATTGTTCCAAAGCTTGTTGCACCGTCATTGGAGGCATAGCAAAATACTTAGTCCGTACAACCTCAGCAGGAAGTTCGGGAGTTCGATCGCCAATCAGATCCGCTACTACAGGATGTTCCTCAACTACCGTAACCGTTTTGGCACTACTCTGGGTCTTGTTGTCGTGACGTTTTTCCTTAAATTTCCGCAGTTGACGAGCTATCTTGTCGGCAACCAAATCGATGCTTGCATACAGGCTTTCCGTGCTTTCCTCAGCCCGAATCACGCTGCCGTTAGCATAAATTGTCACCTCAGCAGTCTGCTTAGGATTGATCCTGGGGTTACGAGCCACCGATAGATGTATGTCCACTTCTGTCGTCAAAGTTTGAAAATGGCTAACTGCCTTTTCCACCTTTTGATTGACGTACTCGCGAATCGCATCGGTGATTTCTATATTTTTACCCTGGATAACAAGCTTCATAGAGCTCCCTCCCTTCTGTAACTTGGGTATATTTTATACAGTAGCACTATGTATTCTCGAAAACACTTATCTTCCAAATCTTTTATTATATGTTGACAATTCTTGATTTAAGCTGCGCCCATATTCCGTAAAAATACTATTGATTTTTTGCATGGTTTCTCCTCTCATCCATCAACCGCTAAATGCACAACCCTGCTTGCTGCTCGATTGGGGACAAGTTCCCTACTCCCAAGCTTGGGAAATCCAGCAAAAACTCGTGCAAGAACGCCGCGACAAACCAGATTTGCCAGATGTCCTGATTTTGCTGGAACATCCGCCGGTTTACACTTTGGGACTGGGGGCCAAGCTGGAATTTCTAAAATTTGACCCAAGTCAAACTGGGCCGGAACTGCACCGAGTTGAGCGGGGCGGCGAGGTGACTTACCACTGTCCGGGCCAATTGGTGGGCTATCCGATTTTAAATTTGCGCCGTCACCAACAAGATTTGCACTGGTATTTGCGGCAGTTGGAGGAAGTGCTGCTGGGAGTTTTGGAAGTTTGCGGGTTGAAGGGTTCGCGGGTTCCCGGTATGACAGGGGTTTGGGTGGATGGGTGCAAGGTAGGTGCGATCGGCATTAAAGTCAGCCGCTGGATTACGATGCACGGTTTTGCCTTAAATGTTTGTCCGGATCTTGCCGGTTTTGGGCAAATTGTACCTTGCGGGATTCCCGATCAACCCGTTGGCAGTTTAGAGCAGTTTATCCCCGGAATTGAGGTCGATCAAGTGCGATCGATCCTTGTCGCTGAGTTTGCTCGCGTTTTTGCAGTGGAAATTGTGCGATTCCCTACGGGATAGCTTCGCTTCACGAATGTGTAGGGTGCGTCGCTGTCAACCTTACTACGAACGATCGCAGTCGGTTCTTTAAGTGCGATCGGAATTTTCCTCCTCATACACCATTAAATCTCCCGGTTGGCAGTTTAGTGCTTTGCACAAAGCATCAAGAGTTGTTTCATCAATTCTTGTCAGCCGGCGGCGGGTTTTGATTTTAGAAACAGATGTTGGGTGCATCCCAACTCTAGCCGCCAATTCTTTATTGCTGATATTGCGATCGGCCATTACAACTGCCAATTTCCAACGGATCACTGCGGGTGCTCAACTACTAGCCAGGACTTTGCAAGGTGATGTTAGCATCCTGCAACCTTCACTAACACTTGTTTTGCCGTATCGGCAATATTTTTTGTCGTATCGCTTGAATTGCAGCAGCGAATGAACTATGCTGAAGATGTACAAACGGAAAAGCGATCGCCCCTTGGCCTCGAAAACTCAAGGGCGATCGCTATCCGACTATTGTCTAGTTAAAACTTATGATATCACAGCCAAAGTCAGTTCCCGAACTCCTGCGTGAAGAAATTCCCGACGCACCCATCGGAAAGCAACCGATCCGATTGTTGATTTGCGGGATTCCCAAAGGAGTAGAAAGCATCATCAATCTGCTGCACGTTTTAGGTTTTGCTGAAGTTGGGGAATGGAGCCCGCCTTTACCGTCCCCTCTAGCAGGTGAAGTAATGCGGATTTTGACCCGTTACTGGAAAGAATAATCTTTCAGGGCGATCGTTCTTTCTCGATTGAAGTGCGATCGCATCAAATTACTCTCTACAGATTCCTCAAAAAATCTTCCTTAGTTTTTACTCTAATTTTTATTAGATCACATCTGCCGATCGCACTTTTCAACTTCCTGCAAGCTTTCTTTCCATACTTTACTAGATATCTTGCGATCGCGCGTCCTATGTTCTGTGGCGATCGCCCTTACCATCACCAAAAAATATTAAATTGCTGTTTCACTATTCTTTGTCGCGATCGATATTTGCTGGGAATTATACCCTCAGATTAAGCTCGATCGACTGCTTCTTGAATTAATGCCAAACCATATTGGAGACTGACCGATCGTGCGATTTTGCAAACCGTTCTAGGTCTGATTTAACTTCTTCTGGAAGATATACAATTATTCTGGGAAGTTTTGCTGGCAAGACTGTTGTTTGTGCTATTACCGCCCAATTGTACCTTTTTTTGACCAAGAATTTCAAAGGTGGTACCCGCCACGCGATCGGATCGATCGGTGGGATCGATCCCAAATCGAAAATCGAAAATCCTTGCGTCCCCCGAATTTATCTCGCGCAAGTCAATCCAAAATCCAAAATCTAAAATCTAAAATCGAATGACCAAAAGAATGGGATACAAGCCCCGTCCTTCTAGGACGGCTTTAATTTTTCTGGTTCTTGTTAGCAAGGCATAGTATAATGGAGTAAGTAAAAAACAGAAAGTAATGAAAGCAAGGTATCAGTACAGAATTTATCCAACCAACCAGCAGCAACAGAAATTGGCGCATTTGTTTGGTTGCGTTCGGGTTGTCTGGAATGATGCTCTAGCTCTCTGTAAGCAGTCCCCCAAAAAGCCAAGTTCGGTCGAGCTGCAAAAAATCGCGATAACCCAAGCAAAAAAGACCGAAGAAAGAGCTTGGTTGAGCGATGTTTCTAATATTCCCTTACAGCAGTCTGTAGCCGACTTAGAAACAGCTTTCAAGAACTTCTTCAACTCCTGTAAAGGAAAACGAAAAGGTCGTAACGTTGGTTATCCTAAATTCAAAAAAAGATCGAATAGCCAGTCGGCACGATTTAGAATTGGAGGTTTTTCACTCAAAGGTGATGGTGTTTATCTGGCGAAGATTGGGACAGTCAAGCCTGTATGGTCAAGGGAGTTGCCATCAGCACCTACTTCTGTCACAGTAATCAAAGATTGTGCGAATCGCTATTTTCTGAGTTTTGTTGTAGAGATTGAACCTGTTAAAGTCGAAGCCAAACACATGAGCATCGGCATCGATCTGGGCGTCAAAACCTTTGCAGTAATGAGTAACGGAGAGAAAGTCGAAAGTCCTAGCTATCAAAAGTTATATATAAAAGTTCGCCAACTCCAAAAGAAGCTAGCACGTCAACAGAAAGACTCAAAACGTCGCAACAAAACCAGGATTCAAATAGCCAAAACACACAATCAAATTGCCGACTTGCGTAAAGACTTTCTGCACAAACTGTCAACCAAGGTAGTAAGTGAAAATCAAACTATTATTTTGGAAGACCTCAATGTGTCAGGAATGGTCAAAAATCGCAGATTATCTAGAGCAATTAGCCAGCAAGGATGGTATGAATTCCGTTCTTTGTGTGAAGCTAAATCTGATAAATTTGGTCGCGAGTTTAGAGTAATTAGTCGGTGGGAACCTACCAGCCAAGTCTGTTCGGACTGTGGCTTTAAGTGGGGGAAATTAGACCTTTCTATTCGTTCAGTGCTTTGTCTAAACTGCGGCATCGAACAAGATAGGGATGAGAACGCAGCGAGAAATATAAATAAAGTCGGCACCGGGCATGGGCACGACTCTAAACGGACACAGAGGAAGAGTAAGACAACTTCGGTTGCATCATCCGATGAAGTGTCAAGAATCACCGCGCGTTCACGCCGGTGAGTATGTCAACTGCTACACCATTTATTTTAACCTCGCGGGTTGACTCGGAGTGCATACCGCGATAATTTGATAAAGGTCTACTCGCAGATGATGCACATTGCACAAGTAGTAGGACTATTAAATAGTCATTAACAAACATATCTAGCGGATGTACATCAAATATCATTTTCGTTGTCATACTCAAGGGCTTTGTATTGATGAAACTTGCCAATTCGCTTTTAGCAGTAACAGTGGCGATCGCTTCTCTGGGTTTGACCGTATCTGTCAAAGCTGATACGGTGAATGCCCGTTGCGATGTGTATCCCAAAGGAGAAGATCGCGCCGTGTCTTCCAGTCCCTGTACCTTTTCTCAACGGCAGGGCGCAGTAGAGATTCAATTGGAAAATGGTAAGCGCTATGACTTGACCCCTGTGGGCAATCAGCCGGGGAACTATCGCGATCGAAATGGGCAACCAGCCTATCGGCAAGCCGGATTGGGCGATCGCGGACAGATTTATCGCCTCGCCGCTGAATCAATTTTTGTCTATTGGGATACGGCTCCCGACGGACAAAACTCAGGTAATACAACTAATGGAGGTTCTGCTGCCAGTTCTGCGCCTGATGCGGGTACTACCGTCCCTCAGTTGCGCGATTTAGTGGGGGCAAGGGCAGGACAGGCAGAAAACGCTATCAGACAACGGGGTTATCGCTTTGTTAAGGCTGATGAAGGGGGTTACACCTATTGGCTAGAAGGCAAAACCAACTATTGCGTAACAATCCGAACGGATGAAGGGCGCTACCAGTCGATCGTTTACACCGGTGGTTCAGGGGATAGTCAGAAGTAGTTGCTATCTGACAAAAGGAGCAGTTAACTGCTAACTGACACCGACAAAATTCTCTGCGGTTCCCCCCTCTCGGGTTAGTGTGTTTGCATGAACGATCGCCGTTCTTTAATGGAAGCCACTGCTCAAATTATTGCAGACCTCTCGGGTTAGTGTGTTTGCATGAACGATCGCCAGTCAGCGTCGCTTAGTCCACCAACGTTACCCCTGCCTTCGATGCCCTTTCTTTCGATAATCATGAGATGCCTATGTCGTTAGCTAACACAGCCAGACTTTTTTATGGTTCGCGCTTGAGCCGCCCCCGCAATGCTGTGTTTATCCTCATTGTTTTGGCTGTATTAATTGCCATTAGCACGTCATCATTTATAAGGGAATTCTCAGGTCTTCCCCCAGTGGGTCTCCAGATATTTTTCATCGCTCTGGCAGGGACGATCTTACTGACGCTGATTACCCTGGCAATTTTGTGGTTTCTCGATCGCCGAGAACCAGAATCGAGGTGGCTTTACTCGATCGCTTTGCTGTGGGGCGCTCTGATTGCCACCGGATTAGCCCTCCCGCTTAACAACTACATCCTCACTGCTATATCTGGCTTTGTGAAAGTGCATCCTGATGTGCAGGCAGTTTTCGGCGCGGATGCCGGACTGGTTCTGGGTGCTCCCATAGCAGGTCCGCTTGTGGAGGAAACCACGAAAGGGCTGGGAGTGCTGCTGTTGTTCTGGCTGCTGCAGGCTGAATTTGATGATGTTCGAGATGGCTTTATCTACGGTGCGCTGGTAGGGATTGGCTTCAACTTGGTTGAAGCGCCCTTGTATGTACTGCAAGGATATGTCCGAACAGGGGATGTACCGCTGTATTTCCAGCTAGCGGATCGTTTTGCTCTGTTTGGGCTAGCAGGACATGCAATGTTTACAGGGCTGTTTGGTATGGGATTGGGGCTGGCTCGGCAAACAACACGCCGCTGGTTGCGCTACGCGGCTCCGGTGGGGGGCTGGTTGTTGGGGTTTTCGGGGCATTTTCTCAATAATGGTATCGGTCTATTGGCGTACCTATTTGTCTTTCTAACAACTGGGAAGCCATTGCATGACGAATCAACTCCTAAAGTGGTTTCCGAGGTGATTGAACCCTTTTTCAACCAGTGGATAACCCATAGTGCCTTTAGATTAATTGGCTTTTTCCCCTTTTTTCTGCTTGTAGGAATCATGCTGTGGCAGAGTGGCATTTGGGAGCGGCAGGTGATTCGGGAAGAATTGGCAGATGAGCGGGAACCTGTAATTACGCCAGAAGAATATGAACAGGTGAAGGGCGATCGCATTTTTAGAACGCGCCGCATTCCCCATACCAATGGGCGCACCTCGGCGGCGATCGTGCGGGCGCAAGACGAACTGGCGATCCGCAAATGGCGGGTGAAGCACGCTGGGCGAGACGTGGAGACCGATGCGTTGGTTGCCTCTTGGCGAGACGAACTGGTGCGATTGCGAGGTTAGTGCTTTGTTGACTTCCCTCTTCTCACCGTTAGCAAACAATTGAGGGTATTCTGCTTAAGGGTGAGCCTAGCTTCAATATCAGGTTGCTCAATCACGTCCCGACAAATATGTTCCCCTTTAATCGATTCCTTCGTCTCACAATCCGGTTTGTGCTAATTAGCCTCATGACGATCGCGCTGGTGATAGGTTGGGGTGCGATCGCCCAGAGTCAAGTGCCTTCCCTACCATCTGGTGCTGCGAATAATTCCTTCAATCCTCCATCTGAGGTCAGCCGCCACGGAGAATATGAAACAGCTTCAATCAAATCACCGCTGGACGGTAAAGAGTTGTTTGAAGTGACCTCTCCTACAATTTTTAATCGAGACAAAATCCCAGATGGCTTTCTTCCAGTTGAAGTTCGGGCACAGGACGTGAATGAGCGGCTGTGGCGGGTTTTCTATCGAACCTACTCTGCTAAACAAACACCAATTGTGACGGTCGCTACACTCAATAATCGACCCATTATCGAAATTAGTGACGATCGATCTTCTCGCCCGATCCGATTCGTGACGCTGACAGAACCAGATGCTGACTTTAACGGTAAAACCCTGGACGAATTAACTCAGGCATGGCAAACCATTCTTCAAGATGAAGTCGCTCGGTTCAAGCAGTTAACGACACCAGAAGCCGTTCGACAACGATTGGGGCAGGCATTGCAAATCTTATTGGGATTGCTGATTGCCAGTGCTGTAATTTGGTTTCTGCGACGAATTTTGACCCGCAGACAAAAAACTCTGGAAAGCCAGTATCAAGAGCAATTAACTGCGTCTACAAATCGTGTGCCCTTGGCGAATGCAGCAGCGAAAAAAGCGCATCAGTCAGAACCCAGTATTTCATCAGAGACGATTGCAGGAGAAGAAACCGAAGCGAGAGAGATTGCAGATGTGCGATCGCAATTTCTGGCAATCCTGCAACACCAATTTAGCGTGAAGCGTCGATTAGATATTGACAAATTTCTCCAATGGGCGTTGTTCTGGATTTTCATCTTGATGTGGTACGTCGGCATTGCACGCATCATCTCAATTATCCCCTTGTTAATGCGATGGAGTGTTTACGTCTGGTCAACACCCCTGGCATTGATTGCGATCTGGTTTGGCATTAGTTTAGCAATCCGCCTCAGCAAAAGTTTAATCGATCGCTTGTTGCATTCCTGGACAGTCAATCCACTAATCCCACTCCCAGAAGCACAACGCATTGCCCTAAGAAGTAACACCATTGCTGAAGCCCTAAAAGGACTCGCTACCTTTGTTTTGGCAATCGTTGGAATTATTTGGACACTGGGTCTGTTTAATGTTCCGACCAGTTCCATTGTGGCAGGAGGTGCGATCGTTGGGTTGGCAATTTCTTTTGGTTCCCAAAGCTTGATTAAAGATCTGGTCAACGGTTGCTTGATTTTGATCGAAGATCAATTTGCCCTGGGAGATGTGATTCAGATTGATAACAAGGGTGGTTTGGTCGAAAATCTCAACCTGCGAGTGACTCAACTCCGCAATAGTGAAGGTCAACTCATTACAATTCCCAACAGTGCGATCGCAAATGTCTGCAATTTAACTCGCCTCTGGTCAAGAGTTGATTTTTCCATTGTGGTGGACTATGACAATGACCCCAAACAAGTTCTCGATGTGTTGCGCCAAGTCTCGCTGCAGATGTATCAGGAACCTGATTGGTGCGATCGTCTACCCGAACCACCCGAAGTCTTGGGCATTGATGACCTCTCTCACACTGGAATGCTAGTGCGCGTTTGGCTTAAAACAGCACCGATGCAACAGTGGAGTGTTGGACGCGAGTTCCGTCTACGGGTGCGTCAAGCATTTGAAGCAAACAACATTCGGATCGGTAAACCACAATCTATTACTTATAACATGGGCTTGAACTCCCATATTCAGCAGGATACTTGATGAGATCACCGCCAAAGTCCGTTCCTCAACTGCTGCGCGAAGAAATTCCCAATGTACCGACGGGTAAACAACCGATCCGCTTGCTGATTTGTGGCATTCCCAAAGGCGTAGAAAGCATCGTCAATCTGCTGCACGTTTTAGGTTTTGCTTTTATTTGGGGAATGGAGCCCGCCTCTACCGTCGCCTCTAGCGGGTGAGGTAATTCGGATTTTAACCCGTTACTGGAAAGAATAATCTTTAAGGCGATCGCCCTTTCTTGAGTGAAGTGCCATCGCTCTTAAATTATCAGAAACATCAGGCTTAATTCTCCACCCAATCGCTTAAAAACTCCATACAGAGGATGCTAAATATCGAAGCGAATTAACGCTGCGGTGTTTGCGAGACTTGGGGGTATTATAGAAATTATTTTAACGGTCTTTACTCACTGACTCAAGAATTTAGAGAATTGGTGGTATAGTGCGATCGCAGGCTTCTCTAACCTTAGAGAGAAGCAAGACCGATGCAGAAATACGTCCTAAGAGTTTTGCGATCGCCCCTAGCATCAGGTAAGCTTCTTGTTAATAATTGCGCTCAGTTCAGGAGAAAAAATTTATGCCAGATATGTCCGGTCAAGACCCCTCGGAAATTAAAATGGCGACGGTTGATGAAGAAGAAAAAGGCGCAACGTTTAGCGGCACGGTCATCCTTGCTATCGATGTCGAGGGTGCTGGGGAAGTCCTTTTCTTCAGAGACTTTTTGATTGAAGATTATAAAGGCGAACTTACCGCTTATCTGGCAACAGATGGCAATATAACGAAAAGCATTGATTTAGGCCCGCTTAAGCATAAGAGCAATAGCTTTAAGCTGCCAATTCCGCTGGGGACGGATACATCACCCTACAATACAGTCGTGCTGCGCGACGAAAAAAGCAAGAAAAAAGTTGTGACGATCGAGCTGTAAAATTTGCAATTTAGCTCGTAGTTGGGCCAAACTCGTTAGCGCAGCCCTCGAAGAGGATCGCCCTTTTTTTCCTGAAGTGCGATCGCTCTTAAATTAAGGTGCGTCACTTTCGCTCCAACAGTCCAGTTGTAAAGTGATGCACCCTAATTTTTAAAATGGAATCGGATCGTAATCGGGATTTTCCGGTTCGTTAGACGAACCCGACTGGCGATCGGACTCAGAATTTGAAGACTGATGCGAGTTCCAATCCGAACTAGACGTGCGGTTAGGGCCGCTTGGAGCGCTGTTAGAACTGCGGTTCCGCGAGCCTAAAGGTACTACATTGCTCGGCACATTAGCCGGGGCGGTGTCGCGAATTTGAGCCGGTTCGGGGGCGGTTCTAGCTGCGGGAGCCGAACTCATTGCATCGGCACCGACACTGTAAATCCTTTGAGCTGTCAGTTCGGCGCGCTTTTCTTTGATACCATCTATTTCGATCGTATTCATGCCCAGCCGACCTTCAATAATCACGCGATCGCCCTCGCGATATTTATCGTGAATTTCTTGAGCCAAATTGCCCCATCCTATCACCTTCAAACGTTCGGGCGGATCTTCAGGTTTGGGGCCGGGAAACTGCACCAACATCTCAGCGATTGGAACTTGATTGTCAGGAGTATAACGGAGTTGCGGTTGTTGAGTTATTTCCGCCATCAAAATGCAGCTATTCATCTGTTATCTGTGCGTAATTGGGAATTGGATGTTGAAGGAAGAAGGAAGAAGGAAGAAGGAAGAAGGAAGAAGGAAGAAGAAAGAAGGAAGAAGGAAGAAGAAAGAAGGAAGAAGAAAGAAATAGCTATCCGTGTACCGATGACTTGTGCGTCTTGCTTTGGGGAATTGCCAATTGCCAATTGGTAATTGGTAATTACTAATTTTTCTGCGCCCGATCGCTATTAGTTGTCACCGCTTACCGATTACCGATTACACGTTACCAAATTTATCTTGGAGAACCGCCGCCTCGGCTTGAGTGACAAAATCGTGAACGAGGGCGCGGTACTCCTTCAAAGTTTCAGATACCCAATCTCGATCCTCACTGTTGGCGAAGATATGAACCGTCGGTTCACTAGCATCGGGTAAAACTAATACCCAATTGTCGTCGCTGTAGTTAAAAATCTTCACTCCATCTAATAATTCTAAACGATCGGGCGAATGAGTTTCTACTAAATGTCGCATCAGCGAACCCTTGATAGTCCAAGGACAGCGGACGCTGTAACTGCGGTGGGTGATGCGGGGAAGTTCCGCCTTGATCTGTCCGAGCGATCGCTCCTGAATCGTCATCATTTCTATCACTTTAGCAATGCAGAACATTCCGTCAAATCCGGGATGCAACTGCGGGAAAATAAAACCCATAAGGCCGCTGCCGCCCAAAACCACATTCGGGTTCCTGTTAGCGGCTTCCATCAAAGCAGTTGGGTTCGCCTTCGTGCGGATTACCTTGCTTTGATAGCGTCGGGCGATCGCCTCCACCGCAGAAGACGCATGCACCGGCACTACTACTGTACCTTTGGGATGAGAAGTCAGCATCAAATTTACCATCAACGCCGTCAGCATTTCCCCACGAATCGCGATCCCAGACTCATCTACCAAAATGAGCTGTTCGCCGTTAGCCGATACCTGCACTCCAAAATTAGCGCTGAGTGCTTTCACCACCCGGCCGAGTTGGTCAAGCAAATATTCCCGTTCCCCGTTGCTTAGAGAAGTCTGCTTGAGACTGGCATTGAGGACCACCGCATCGCAACCGAACTTGGCAAGCATTTGGGGCAAAATTGCTCCAGAAACCGCGTAAACGTAATCGATTACCACCTTAGTATTGCTGTAGCGTATTGCCTCAACATTCATCTGCCGCTCAAAAATGCGGTTGTAAACATCGAGAGCTTGGTTAAAGTACGTCATCTCTCCAATTTCTGGAATTAGAGCTCGCCGCAAATCTTCCTTAAAATAAGCCCCCTCGATTTTTTTCTCAGCTCCTTTAGTAATATTGATGCCTTTGATATCGAAGAATTCAATTAAAATGTGGTCGGAGCGATCGGGCGAAATGCGAACGTGAATGCCGCCAGCAATCGACAGCGTAGACGAAACCGTGCGCGCGATCGGAATTGCCGTCGATTCCAAATTGATCACATTAATTCCCACCGACATCAAACCCGCAATCAAAGACCTCGAAACCATCCGCGAAATGCTCCGCTGGTCACGAGAAACCGATACCGAAGTCCCAGGTTTCAAAGTCGAGCCATAAGCCGCGCCCAATTTCACTGCAAATTCCGGGGTAACATCCACATTTGCCAGTCCTTGAACGCCACGCTGACCGAACAAATTCCGCTTAGCTTGTTCTCCCCAAATTAAATTTTGATTTAACAGAGCGCCGGATTCAATATTTTTGCTCGGCCAGACGCGCACGCTTGGCCCCACTTGTGCTTCTTCTCCCACGATGGACATTGAACCGACGACAGCACCTTCGAGGACGTGAGCGCGCCTGTCTACGCGCGTGCTCCGGCAAATCACGCACGCCCTAAGATGAGCGTCTTCGCCGACAATTGCTCCGTTCCAGACGATGGGACGTTTGAGGTTTGCGTCCGCCCCGACAGTCACGTTATCTCCGATGACTGTACCCGCATCGATTTTAACTCGGGCTCCAATCCGGCAATTGTTGCCGATCATCGCCGGTACTTCGACGATCGCGCTATCGTCAATAAAAGTATTTTGACCTACCCAAAGTCCCGATCGAACTTCGTTGTAGTAGGTCAAATCCAGTTTGACCTTTCCCCGCAGCGCGTCGTACTGAGATTCCCGGTAAACATCTAGCTGGCCGACATCGCACCAGTAACCCTCGGCGATGTAGCCGTACATCGGCTCGTTTTTTTCCAGTAGCAGGGGAAACAAGTCTTTCGAGAAGTCGCACTCCTGATTTACCGGCAGGTAATTCAAGACTTCGGGTTCTAAAATATAAATGCCGGTATTGATAGTATCGGAGAAAATTTCGCTGCTAGAAGGCTTTTCCAGAAAGCGACTGATGCGGTAATTTTCCTCGGTAATCACGACCCCGAATTCCATCGGGTTGGGAACGCGAGTTAAAATTAACGTGGCTTTGGATTGCTGGCTGCGGTGAAATTTGATCGCTGCCGTTAAGTCGAAGTCTGTGATGCTGTCGCCACTGATGACCAGAAAAGTGCGATCGAGCAGTTCAGCAATATTTTTGACGCAACCAGCCGTACCCAGCGGTTGGTCTTCCTCCACAGCGTAAGTCATTTGAACGCCAAACTCTGCCCCGTCAGTAAAATATTCGCGCATGACATCGGGAAGGTAGTGCAGCGTCGCAATAATTTCCGTGATCTGATGTCTTTTTAACAAATTAATAATGTGTTCTGCGATCGGGCGATTCAGAATCGGCACCATCGGTTTGGGCAAATCGCACGTCAGGGGTCTGAGCCTCGTTCCCGATCCCCCAGCCATCAGCACTGCACGCATAAAATCCTCCTTGCTTAAAAAGCTCTCTACCGCTATTGTCCGCTAGAAAAAGTTTGCCTGCTGTAATTCGTCGGCCACCAGCAATCAGTTCTTGCTTAAATATCTTCGAGTAGTGACACGTCTGGTAAATCCCGTTCGGCCAGGCCGTCCCCCAACAGCAACCGATTTCAACCGAATTAGAACTTGCGGCATCGCACCAATTCCCCGGTCGAGCTCAGATTTGTAGGGGATGTTAGGTGATACCAGTTAAAAAACAGAATGCAACTGTAGGCCCGTGCTCGAAACCCTTCTCTCATCAGTCCTTCCCAATTCTTTAATTCTTCACTTATTCAATCTTATAAGTCCTCAGAACCATCGACTTTTGACAGAAGTCCCTTCTTGCTTGCTCGGGGAAAGCTATTTCGGGGGTGTTATTTTTAAGTTTGTGGCCAGCGGGGATTTTGAAGTCTCTTTGTGAAGGTGGAATTACTACAGCTATCGGTGTGCCTTGGCGTCTGATAAATGATAGATTAAGGATAGCGCTTTGACCGAGAAAATGGGATGCAAGCCCCGTCCTTTTAGGACGGCTTTATGCTATAGTTTAATTGGTTGAAATCCCCACCTAAGATTGCAGCGATATATACTCATCTTGAGTTGAAACCGGGACTGATCCAGTAATAGGGAAAGACTGAAGGGCAATGGTTAAAATCCAACCTGGAAGCAAAACAAAGTATTGTTAATGTTTTTTAAACAAAACGATACATATAGTCGGGATAGGGCATTGCCACGACTTAAAATGAACATGGAGGCTCAGTAAGACTACTTCGGTAGCATTGGTCGATGAAGTGTTAAGAATCCTCTCGCCTTTAGGCAGGGGAGTATGTCAATAGCTGACCCAAAATCCTATCCATTGCTTAGGGGTTTTTTAAATGAGTACGTTAATTAGCTTGGCATTGCTGATCGCTTACGGCGGCGGTATTTGGAAATTTTGGAATGGTTTCGATCGCACTAACTTCGATCGAAGTTTTGCAAATCGCCTGAAGCTCTCGCTGCTCTGGCCCGCGTTAATTTTTAATAAGCCTTACCGCCAAAACTTTACAAAAGCTCTCAAAGCTTCTAAAAGGTAATTCAAGAATGTCTAAAAAGTCCGAACGCCCAGCAAGTACAAGCGAGCAAACTTGGTTTGCCAAAGGTAAATCAGATAGCTGGCAAGTTTTACTATCGCAGGTTGCTGCCCGGTTCGATCGCGAATACCGAGGAGAAGCTTTCGCTTTACCCGAAGAAGTCGAAGCAATGCCGATTTTCCTGGAATCAGTTGCAGGAACTCTCCAAGCAAAAACAGTTTCTCCCTTCTGGAAAATTGCCAAACCTCAAAAAAATCAGCGCTGTTTAGACATTGGCTGCGGAGTCAGCTTTCTCATCTACCCTTGGCGGGATTGGGAAGCCTATTTTTACGGTCAAGAAATCAGCAGCGCCGCGCGAGACGCCTTAAACGCTCGCGGCCCTCAGCTCAATTCTAAGCTGTTCAAAGGCGTAGAATGGGCCCCCGCTCACCAGTTAAATTACGAGGAGGCTCAGTTCGATTTATGCCTCGCTACAGGCTTTAGCTGTTACTATCCCATAGAGTATTGGAGTAATGTCATGGGAGAAGTAAAGCGGGTACTAAAACCGGGCGGTCATTTTGTTTTTGATGTCCTCAACCCCAATGCTCCTTTAGCAGAAGATTGGGCAATTTTGGAAACTTATCGAGCCGGCGAAGTATTTTTAGAGACACTAGAAGATTGGGAAAAAATGATTAAAGCTGCGGGCGCTAAGGTAGTAAAAAAGCAAAGTGGTGACTTATTTCAAATGTATAAAGTTGAATACATTTGAGAGGTTAAGGGGAATAGGTAATTAGTTTTGTAGTCAAAAGTTCAATCGTCCAAAGCCTGGTCTGGCGGACGAAAAACAACTTCATTCTTAGTCGAGAAAGTAGGGTGCGTCAGCAAGTTGAAATTAGTTTGAGAAGCAACACATATTCAAGCTGACGCACCCTACTAACTACTAACTCACAATAGTGAAGCAACCAGATTGGATATTACCCATTCCCATACCGGATTGCCCATTACCTATGCCCAATTATATCATTTCCGGTTACACCGGAATGATGTTGACTGTTGACGGTTGACTGTTGACGCCGTGAACACTGAACTCGAATTTACTATTCCGATGCTAACGGATTTGATATTACCGATGCCCAATTAATTTTCGGTAGCCGCAGGAGATGGCGCAGCTTCCGGCGAGGGCGACACTTCCGGGGCAGGAGATGGCGACACTTCGGCGGCAGGAGATGGCGCAGCTTCCGGCGAGGGCGACACTTCCGGTGCAGGAGATGGTGCAGCTTCCGGCGAGGGCGACACTTCGGCGGCAGGAGATGGCGCAGCTTCAGGCGAGGGCGACTCTTCGGCGGCAGGAGATGGCGCAGCTTCGGGCTGCGGGGACTCTTCGGCGGGTTGCGGTTGAGGAGAAGGCGACTGTTCCGCGGCTGGTTTCGGTTCAGGCGAGGGCGACGGTTGAGCCGCGGGCTTGGGTGCGGGCGGCGACGGTTTGGCCCCTGGCTGCGGTTTGGTGGAGGGGGCCGGTGGCTTCTCAAACTGCGGTTTCACTTCAGTAGGCGCTGGGGAGGGTGGCTGGCCTGTTGGTCTGCTGGGCGCTGTGGGGGCGGGCGCTGGCTGCTGCTGGCCTGGTGGGTTGGGCCTGGTTGGGGTGACAGGAATGCCGCTACAAAGTTTTTCGTCGTACTTAAACTCGACAGCCACTTGGTAAAGCTTGTGCGTGCTGGCTGCAGAAAATGTTAGAGAAGGGCTAATAATCGCAATTTTAGCAGCATTATCGAGAATACCGTAACCCGTCGGGACGATCGGCTGTGGCTCGGCCTTGAGCAAGCCTTGAGGGCTGACAACTGCTCCAAAAACTGCTGTTCCTTCCAGTTTTTGCGAGCAAGCTGCTGCGGGATAAGGGACATTTACAGGAGTCGGCCCGGTCATTTCTAAGTCAGGATAAGCCTTTTTGAATTTGTCAAACAAAGCAACATAGGTCTGTGCAGCCGCAAGCTGTGTCTCTCTGTCGCTGGGTAAGTTTGAACCCGGTTGTCCGGACTGTCCTAGCTGTCGCTGTCCCTCTTCAAATTGTTGCCTCTTGATTTTTTCTTCGGGAGTTTCTGCGATGAGATTCCTTTTATTCGGATCTTTTTGAGTCAATTTTGGTACTCCATCGGGTCCCACATTCCTGCCGGCAATTGGGAATTCCGGGGTAAAGACTGGAGCTCCGTCTGGAAATAGTGGGAGTCCGCCTCTACTGGCTATGATCTTTTTGAGCGCCTCTGCTTCATCTTCCGAGCCGCCGCCGGGAAGCTGGGGCACTTCATTCAGCGATGGCGGTGGCGGGATATTGCGATCAAAATTACCAGGTAAGGGTGGGAAAAGGAAACCGCTGGGAGGTACGGGTGGGACGAAAGTGGGTATTGGCTGGGAGGGAGCTCTGACTGTTGGGGATGGAGTTTTGGGAGGTGGCGGGGCTGTTGGGGCCGTGAAGGGCGGGAGAGGGGAAGGAGGGAGAGGGGAAAAGAATCCAGGAGGCGGCATTCCCGGCGGCATGGCGGGCAAGTTGATGGTATCGGGTGCGGGGGGCAAGGGCGGGGCTAACTTTTGCGCTGGTGGAAGGGGAACTGGTGCGATCGAAAATGGCGTAAATCGCGTATTAGACGGTTTCGGTGGTATGGTTTGTGGCAGGCGGCCGGCTTCTGCGGGAGTTAGTTCTACTAAGCCGACAGAACCGGGGATATTTTTGGAGGAATTTCCACCATAAAGTATGTTTGAGAGCGTCGGGGCGGTTGCTCCGAGGACTCCGTGAAGGCCGACAGAAGCTAGGGCTGCCCACCAAAAAGGCTGGCGCAGCGGTTCGGAAAGGGTGTTTGCTAGGGAGGAAGAGTCAGTCATTTAAATTTTAGATTTTAGATTTTAGATTTTAGATTGGGGGATTGGGAGATTGTTAGATTGTTAGATTGGGGGATTGGGGGATTGGGGGATTGGTAATTTATATTGTTGTGGTTGTGATTGAGTGTGAATTCGTTTTAATGAGGAGAGGTTGGGAATTCAAAGGTATAATTTTAGCACGATCGCCCTCGAAGTTGCCCGATCGACCTTGATGAAAATTCATGGGCCCGAAACTGAACCAAATTTATTAAACACGATCGACAAGTTCGATCGATCGGCGTTTCCAATTCGGTTACGCCATCAAAAAACTGATCGAGTGGCTGTCAGCCCAGCCTGCAGCCCCTCGGTGGCCCCGCCCCAAAATGAGTACAAGCCCGCGACACTAGCGTCAGGGTCGATTCTAAAAATTGTAAATTAAAGTTCCTGCTCCCTGATTCACTGCGCTGCAAGTAAATCTAAAATTGTAAGGGCGATCGCACTCACGCCGAAGTCTCAAATCGAAAATCCAAAATCCAAAATCGATGGATTCACCAGCGATAGCGGTAATTTTTAAAAGGAGCTCCCTCGATGGTGAGCAAGTCGATGGGATAAATTGGAGCGCCGCTTGCCATATATTGAAACATTTCCCGAACTTCCTCTCCCCGCAACGACAACTGGTCTAATTCCTTGAGAGAATACCAGCCAGCGCACAAAGTATGCTCATCCGGCTTACTCTTGGGCGGCGTCTTATCTTGTGGACGAGCCACAAAAATGACTCGGAGGCGCACATTGCCCCTAGGCATCACTGTGTGCTCTACCCGGAGAATTCCCTCAACGATGATGGAAATGCCCGCTTCCTCGACGGTATTACGCATAGCAGCTTCGAGCAAAGTCTCCCCTTTTTCCACTCGCCCTGCTGGGAGATACCACTGCTGCTCGTACTTGCGCTCTTGTACCAGTAGAAAACGGTCTTCTAAGTGAACGACAACTAGGGTAAAATACCATGTTTGAATCGGCTCGCGAGCCATAGAAGTAGATATTCCCTAAGCAAAAGGTTTAACGAGCGGCAGATGTTAGCAATCCAAAGGATGCTTCGGCAAGTGTCTTTGAACTTGAAAAACAGATCGTAGCACTCCGGCCGCAAAATCTAAAATATAAAATCTAAAATCTAAAATTGACAATGCAATTACCAACCGTGATTTTACCAGGATATTTTGCTGCTGCTTCCGACTATCGCGAATTAGAAAAGTCTCTGGTCGATCGAGGTTTCCCAACAGTAACAGTGCCTCTGGGCAAGGGAGATTGGTTGCCGACTTTTGGTGGGCGGTCGATGGTGCCAATTTTGCGACAGCTCGATCGTACGGTCAAACAAATGTTACAGCAATACGGCGTTCCCCAGATCAATCTCGTCGGTCATTCCGCCGGCGGCTGGATTTCTCGCATCTATTTGGGCGAAAAGCCTTACACCATTCACGGCGACGTGCTTGAGGACGCGGGTTTGTGGGAAGCTCACCCCTGTGTGAATACTTTAATCACTTTAGGCACGCCGCACGTCTCTCAAGAGCGCTGGACGCGCAAAAACCTAGATTTTGTCAAAATTCACTATCCGGGGGCTTTTCACCCGCAGGTGCGCTACGTGTGCGCTGCTGGGAAGGCTGTTTTTGGCAAGCGCGGTTTTGGGACTTGGCTGGCTTATAAAAGTTACGAGTTGACTGTGGGGAAAGGCGAAACTTGGGGGGATGGAATTACGCCGGTGGAAGCTGCTGTTTTGGATGGGGCCGAAAATCTGGTGTTGGAGGGGGTTTGGCATTCGCCTCGTTCTCCGGGGAAGTGGTACGGTTCGCCGGAGGTGTTGCCGACTTGGATTGGGTATTTGTGTTAGAAATGAACCGCGAAGACGCGAAGGACGCGAAGGAAGAAGCAGAAGGTTTAAGGGGTAGATTTAGTAAGAATTTGATATGAGGAGCGAGTTTAGTGCTGCAAAAGTTGCCCCTACGATGCTATGTTTACTTGAATTTTTATGGCTAACTGAAATAGATAAAAAAATATTTTATGTGGCATTATCGGTAAGATTCCGAAGTTGCTGCGAACAACACAATCAAATTAGAGGTTGGCTGGGGTGGAACTGGGCGACTATGCTACTGTGCGGGACGCAGATAACGAATTTCAGCCGGATGCTTTGTTGAGAACTGATGCGGGAGGTCGATCGCAAATTAGGGATGATGATTATGTGCGATCAGTATCCGTGCAATCAGCGCACTTTGAAATGGTGGAAATGGATAAGATAGTAAGTAGACAAAGAGGTTGGGTGACACCAACGTCAACCCAACCTACAAAAAAAGGCGATCGCAGTAATAGAGAGCAGCAATCACACTTATTCCTTTTATACTAGGCGGACATATTCACGTAGTTGGGAACGTAGACCTTGAGTAATCATTGGAAAATTATTGATTTCTTGAATGATAGAACTCTCAGATCTGCCACTCTCCTTAAGCTTCTGAATTACAGCCTTTGCTAGAGTCTCAACCCCAACCTTTGCAATCATGCTTGAAACGCCTGCAATCAGGGTGAGAGCAACTGCGCCGCCAATCATGCCAAAAGGACCACCTAAAAAAGCTAACGATGTTGTAATTGCTACGGCTCCTGCATAAGAAGAGGTTGCAACAAGCCCAACTAAGACTAAACCAGCAACTCCTAGACCAGCTAACTTATTGACTATCTCATCCATCTTAATTAAGTGCTCCGCTAAACTTCAGATTAATTAGACCTACAAATTCAAACTGAACTAACTATCTTTACCCTTTACCTCCAAAAAGTTTATATATTCCGTATCCAACAGCAGCCGCCGCAGCAACAGGTGCAGCAGCAACTATGGCAGTACCAGCAATTGCGCCTCCCCCGACAACGCCACCGATACCAGCAAGGGTGCCCATAATTGCAGCACCAGAAGCACCGCCAGCTACCGTTACAGCACCAGCACCAGCTAAACCAGCAACAGCCCCAATGTTTGTAGCTGTTCTTGCCACTGCACGAGCCTCATTCTCTTCCTGAGACAAGTTCGATTGCTCTTTGAACAAAGTTTCATTCATTATTTTTGCCCCAAGATAAGCTGGGCCTGCTGCTAATACCGCAGGAGCCGCCGCCATACCACCACCAACCACACCACCTGCTGCAGCTAAACCCGAAGTAATTCCTGCTCCTGAAGTTGCTGCAACAGTCAACCCTGTTGCAGCACTGGCAGCCGCACCTACCGCAGCACCAGTTTCTGCAACCGCTTTGACTGTTTTGACTGTATTTCCATTAATTCCCATAGTTTTTTCTACAACATTTTCTACCACTTCTTCACCTGCTTTACTGGCCAAATCTTCCCAATTCATAAATCAATTTATCCTTTTAATACTTGTTCCATTATCCTTAATAAATTCAAGGTTTGTCTAGCCCAAAAAAGTTCTATTTTGCTGCCAAGTATCCCTAGCTTTTACTTTAAATTTAATCTAAGTTTGTACAACAATGTACGAAAATGTAGGAAAATGTTGGCAGTTGTGAGCTACAATACACAAAACTCTCGCATCTCCCTGCCAGATGAATCTTAAAGAAATGTTAAATGTCGCCGATCGCATAGTTTTCGAGAAAACAGGTCAGCACCTTGACGATTTACAGGAAGCGGTACTGCGGGGAACTCTACAACGCGAGACATACAAAGAAATAGCTAAAGATTTTAACTGTTCTGAAAGTCGCATCAGGGAAATCGGATCGGAATTATGGCAGATACTTTCAGAGGAGTTTGGGGAAAAAGTCAGTAAATCGAATTTTCGCTCCACAATGGAGAGGTTGCAAAACTCTAATGCTTTAAACTTTGCAAACAACGTGAGCAGTATTTTCAACATCTGTGCAGAAGCTAGACACCCGCCAAATATCCCAAACTCACACCCACCAAATCAGGAAACAGCTAACCCAAAACAAACCAAAACTCTACATCAAGATTTAAGCGAAATGCCAGAGTTGGGTGATTTCTTCGATCGCACCCACGAACTCCAAACCCTCACAACCTGGATTTTACAACAACACTGCCGCCTCATCACCCTCACCGGCATCAGCGGTATCGGCAAAACCACCTTAGCAGTGCAACTCGTACAACAAATCAAAGACGAGTTTGAGTACGCAGTTTGGTACACACTAGACGAATTCCCCACCCTAGAAAAATTTCAATCTAACCTAATACAGCTTTTTTCCCAGTCAGAAAAAGAAGATTCATCCCCAACAAACCAAAAACGTTTACCGCTGATTAAGTATTTACAAAACCATCGCTGTTTAATAGTCTTAGATGACGTGCACAACCTTTTCTGTAGCGGGGAATTTGCAGGAAAATATAAACCTGAATGCGAAGAATATCGCTCTTTATTCAAACAAATAGAAAAATTATCCCATCAAAGCTGCTTGATGTTAATCGGTTGGGAAAAACCGAGAGAAGTGACTCAAGCTAAAAACCAAAATACTGCCATTCGTACCTTACAAATCAAAGGTTTAGACATCGCCGCCGGACGGGGAATACTCAGAGATTATGGGTTAGAAGAAAGCGACAACACTGAAGCACTCATTCATCGCTATCAAGGCAACCCCCTATGGTTAAAAAGCGTGGCGACTCTGATTCAAGACTTGGGAGGAGGCGTGACAGAGTTATTGCCAAATGATACCATATTGTTGCCCGAAGATTTGAAAGATGTTTTACAGCAGCAGTTCGATCGCCTATCCGAACTAGAAAAACAAGTAATCTCGTTGTTAGCCAAAGAAAGCCAGCCAGTCGATCGGGCAAAATTGCTAGAAAATGACCGAATTCCGGCTTCAGATTTGCTAAATGCGCTGCAATCTCTATCGCGGCGCTGCTTGATTGAACAACAAGCAAATTTTTACACGATTTCACCTGTACTGAGGCAATATGCGATCGCCCATACAGTGTAATTTATACAACCATTGCTTACATTGTCGCGCTTCACCCAAATTACTAGGAGTGGCAAGGGGCGATCGGGTAAATTGGGCGATCGGTTCGATAGAATGATCGGTAGTCGCAATTCAATTGTTTGTCATGACGCTGAAAGAATTAGAGCCTCAACTCCTGGCACTCTCTGACGACGAAAAAGCTCAAGTCGTTCAACTCCTCACTCAAGGCAAAATCACTCCTTGGCGCGGTATTGAAAAAACGCCTGATGTCTGTGGCGGGAGTGCTTGCATTGCTGGAACTCGCATCACCGTTTGGGGACTTGTAGAAGCTCGTCGTATTGGCTATAGCGAAGCAGACTTACTCACAAGCTATCGATTGCTATCTGCTACTGATATTGCTAACGCTTGGGCCTATGCTGAAGCTTTCTCCGATGAAATTGAAACAGAAATTCGGGAAAACGATGAAGTGATGGACGAGGATTTGTAGCCGATGGCACGTCTCTATGCCGATGAGCAATACCCCTATCCTGTTGTAGAATTACTGAGAGCTTTAGGACACGATGTTTTGACTGTCCAAGAAGCAGGCAGAGCGAATCAGAAAATTCCTGACCCGGATGTTTTAGCTTTTGCTACTAGCGAAAAACGTGCCGTCATTACCGAAAACCGTAAAGATTTCTTTCGGCTGCATCGGATACAGTCCCTTCATGCTGGCATTATCGCCTGTACGAACGATCGCAATTGGGAAGCCCTGGCTAACCGAATCCACACTGCGATCGTCGCCGCAGAACCTTTAGAAGGTAAACTGATTCGTGTTGTGCGCCCTACTTTGTCACCTTAATGCCTCGTTGATTCTTTAGTCTGCGGAGGCAGACTTAGTTTGTATAGTAGCGATTTCAATCGCCCAGTAACTAAATACATAAAATCGCACAAACAAAAACCGGGCAACTTCAAAGCTACCCGGCAATCCTAACTTTAGACCTCAGACAAATCTAAAATCTAAAACCTAAAATTCTTAAACAGCTACAGTCTTCTTAGCAGAAGAGCTCAATTCGCCTTTAGCATACTTAGCTGCAAAATCGTCCAAAGACACTTGCTTAATCTTTGTACCGTGACCAGCGCAACCGAAAGAGTTATAGCGATCGCTACAAACCTTCTGCATATACTTGATCGACGGCTTCAAGAAGTGGCGGGGATCAAACTCATCGGGCTTAGCAAACAAAGCTTCGCGCACCGCAGCGGTAATCGCCAAACGGTTGTCAGTATCGATATTGATCTTGCGAACACCGCACTTGATGCCTTTTTGGATTTCTTCCACAGGTACGCCGTAGGTTTCGCGGATTTTGCCACCGTTGCTGTTGATGATTTCCAGCAATTCTTGGGGCACAGAAGAAGAACCGTGCATTACCAAGTGAGTATTCGGCAAGCGGCGGTGAATTTCTTCAATGCGGCTGATTGCCAAAATTTCGCCAGTCGGCTTGCGAGTGAACTTGTAAGCGCCGTGAGAAGTGCCGATCGCAACTGCTAGAGCATCAACGCCGGTTTGCTCAACGAAATCCACAGCTTGTTCAGGATCTGTCAGCAACTGATCGTGAGAAAGTGCACCTTCAAAGCCGTGGCCGTCTTCTGCTTCGCCCATTCCTGTTTCCAGAGAACCCAAGCAACCCAGTTCGCCTTCAACGCTAACGCCGATCGAATGAGCAACATTCACCACATCGCGAGTAACTTGAACATTGTACTCGTAGCTAGCGGGAGTCTTAGCATCCGCTTCCAGAGAACCGTCCATCATGACGCTGGTGAAACCTTGGCGCATGGCAGAATAGCAAGTGCCGGGGGCATTGCCGTGGTCTTGGTGCATGGAAATGGGAATGTGAGGATAGGTTTCAACTGCTGCCAAAATCAAGTGGCGCAGGAAATTTTCGCCAGCGTAGGAGCGAGCGCCGCGAGAAGCTTGCAGAATCACAGGGCTGTTGGTTTCGTCAGCAGCGCGCATGATCGCTTGGATTTGCTCCATGTTGTTGACGTTGTAAGCCGGTAGGCCGTAACCATTTTCAGCCGCGTGGTCGAGCAGCAATCGCATAGGTACAAGCGCCATAGATATTCCTCCTAATTATTTGTGCTTTTTGGGCAGTGAATTTTTGACAAGTTCAATTCTTACAGCAATCTTAAGACAATTTGCCACCGATCGCGCAGGATGTTTTCAGATTTGAATTGAAAAGTCAACCGATTTTAGATTTTAGATTTTAGATTTTAGATTGACCCCACTTATATAGTAACCGCCAAGGTGGTTAGGACACTTCCGGTCACTGAGCGTAGTCGAAGTGGACATTTCGACCCTTCGGCTACGCTCAGGACGGCGCTCCGCTCAATGACCTAAGCGCCTTGGCGACTGCTATAAATCCGGGGGCTGGCGGGATTCGGTCAAAATACTATAAATATTGAGTTCAGAGCCTTAAACTCTGAACTCAATATTTATAGTTTTATCTTGATTTATGGGTCGCCCGGGATTTGAACCCGAGACCAATCGGTTAAAAGCCGAATGCTCTACCGCTGAGCTAGCGACCCGCGAAAACATTGTTACCGCACACAATTTCTAATAGTAGCACCCCTCATTTGAAATAGCAAGTGTTTTTTAAATAAAATTTGCAGTCATGCGAACCAGCATCTCGCAAGTCGCTCCCGGCTGCAAATAAATCAAGTGTTCGCCAGTGTTGAGGGCATTTCGAGGAGCAGTCCAAGGTTCCAAACAGTAAAAATCCTTGCCCTTCACCATCCAGAAAACCAACTTCCCATAGCTGGAGTTGTAACTGAGGGTGAGCCGCAAGCCCCTCGCCGCGTCAGTGACAGTAGCAGCAAGACCAGTGAGCTCGTCAAAGGAAACATCAATTTCATCCAGCGTCGGGTCAAAAACCCCGGTGAAGTAACCCTTTTCATGGGTGTTCTGATCTCTGTACTGCATCCCTGGAATCTCAAAGCGGAGCTTAGATTTGTCCGTCGCCAAAAAGTAGGGATGCAAACCACTAGAAAACGGCATGGGTTCGTCAGACAGATTGGTGTATCGCTGAAAAATTTCCAAAGAATTGCCTTTAATCTGATAAGTGAAGGCTAGTTGGAAATCAAAGGGATAAACAGCCAGCGTCTTGTCGCTGCTGTCGAGAATCAGCGTAATAGCGGCGCAACCCTCCGTAACTTGTTCACCTATTGTCCAAGGCAAGTCACGAGCAAAGCCGTGCTGTTTGAGCTTACGCTCCACTCCCTTGTGGGTGTAAGTATTCTCGGGGAGATTGCTGCAGATGGGAAACAGGATGGGAATCCCGCCACGTACAGTTAGATCGGGATTGGCGAACCGTTCCGCGTCCAAGTAGAAGATTTCTTTGCCTTCAACCAGCCAGCTAGTGGCAATACCGCCCCGTTCCGGCACAACTTCTAGAGTAGAGTTAGCGGTTTCGTCGGAGAGGATATAGGTTTTGTACTGCTTTTGCTTGAGCGCGATCGCAAACACATTTGTCATCGGTAGTAGGTCATTGATCATTGGTTGTCAGTAAATCGATCGTTAATAATTGGTCGCTAGTATCTTGATGTTCACCCATTACCGCCCCTATCCTCCCCCTGCATCCTCGCTCCGGCCCCCACCGGCTAACCAATGCTCCTAGCTATAGGAGGCAGGGCGATCGGGTGCTTGGAGCGGTTGCTGCGGGTAGCTGGAACGATCGCTGAGGTCGGCTGCCCTTTGAGTGCGACTTCAAAAGATACAGCCCGATTGGGGGGAAGATAGCTTTGGGGACTCGGCACTGCTCCTTGACTGGGAGAAGGAGGCGAAATAAACGGTTCTTTGATGAATGGCTCTTTTGTAAACGGCTCTGGTTCCCGGCTGGGATTTTGAGGTTGAGTGGGGTAGATGCGCGGCGGCAAATTTTGATTCGGAGGTGGGTTTGATTCAATTGCAGGCCCCGTCCCGTTCGGGAAAAATGAGGAGTTGTCCGGCTGTTGGGGCGCAGCCGGCAAAGCCGGCAAAATCAAAGTAGGTTTGGGTTGTCCGGGGCCTTGCTGATTGGTTTCACCGTCGCTGGCCCCGGAACCTCGCCCCGGCTGGTATGTACCGCTCTTTGCTGCTCCTGGCAATGGATAATTTGGAGTTTTTGATGCCCCTCCTGGCTGGACTAAGGCATCGAGAACTACAGAAGATCGCATCGGTCGATCGAAAATACTAGAAATTTGCTCGACGCGTTTGAGGATACGATCTGCTGCGGCTCCCTTCACTACCTTCGGCTGAAACTTTTTCACCTCCACAGGCAGAAACTCTACCTTCATATTCCTGTCTTTGAGCGATACTTTCAGGACTGCGGTATCGTAATCCCTGCGAGCATTCGGGCCGAATATAAAATTACCCAGCGAGTAAACTATCGGGCGGCCCTTGTAAATTTCTGCACCTTGCAGTACCTGGGGATGGTGTCCCACTACCAAATCAGCTCCTTGGTCGATCGTGAACCGAGCCAAATCAATCTGCCAGTCCCCCGGATAATCTGCCAATTCGACTCCCCAGTGGTAATTAACAATAATCCAGTCTACCTGACCCCTAAGAGCTCGAATATCCTCGGCCACGCGATTGTTGCGGCGGGGGTTAGTTCCCGCTTTCCCTTGGTCGGCGACGTTAAGCTCGGCATCGTAATAACCGAGGTAGGCAATTCGCTGACCCTTAACTTCAATAATATCTGGACGCCTCGCTTCTTTAATATCTCTGCCGACTCCCAGGTGTTGAATCCCACTATTATCTAGAGTATTCATAGTCTCCACCAGCCCCGGTTCCTCGTAATCCATAGCGCGGCTATTTGCCAGATTGACAATATCCACTCCTCCGGCTGTTAATACTTTCACCGCTTCTGGATCGGCTTTAAAATTTAATTGTTTTTTGGCAGAGCCCAATGTAGAGCGAGTCAGGGAGTTTTCTAGGTTAACCATCGCCACATCTGCTTGCCGATACTCGTCCATATTGGCGAAAGCCCATTGGTGATCGTTGGCAGCAGATGCTCCCAGCGCATCCGATAGATTCACATTTCCTCCGAACATCAGCGTTACGGTTGGGTCGTAAGGATTAGCAACTTGCTTTTGCTGAACTACTGGTACCACTTCTAAGGCCGCTTGCACCGTATCCGCACGTTTTGGAGGCGGCCCCGAAATTACAGCAGCTTGCTGGTAGCCGGATACTGGAGATCCTAACTGCAGGGTCACAGCCTCGTGGTAGCTGACCCAACACCCTAAAATAAATGAGGCAAGTGCCGATCCCACTAGCAGCAGAGAACGATACGTTTTAAATTTAACCCAATCGACGACCGGTAGGGAACGGTAACGCCGCCGCTGGCGGTTTGCCGGAGTCACAATTCGCACTGACTGTTTCCAGAGAATGTCTGCATCCCCAGCCAAGCGCGCGTGAATTCGCACTCCTTCTACTGCTGGCGAGTTGAGTCTCCAGAGTTGGTGACAAATAAACTTGACTAAGCCTTCCCGGAGAGTGCTCCCGAGTAATGTAGTATCTGGCGCAAATTCGCGCTGGAATTCTACGAGGATTTGGACGCAGCCGGCCTGAGCCTGTTCGACGCGGGCATAAATCCCTTCGGGGCGCAGCAAGCTGTCAATCCAGTAATTCAGGGCTTGAAAGTTGCCCGATCGCGCTAGCTCCAAGATAGACGGCTGCGACCAATTTTCTGCGTACACCATCAATTAGCCTCCTTAATACGCACGAGCGATGACTCCAATTTGTTTTGAACGGAACCGCAATTCTTTTAGCTTAACCGCCACAGGTTCCGCTGCCCGTTTTGAAGCTAGTTGTTGGCCGCCACCATTTTCTACATTTAGGGGCTGCCTGCTGTCAGTGATTTTTATCACACTCCGGTCTATTGATTTGAGATTTTAGATTTTAGATTTTAGACTGAGTTGACACAGGGTACTCGGAACCAGAACAAAAGTCGCAACAAAAGGTTTATGGGGGACTTGAGGCAAAAGAGAGGGAGATTTCTGAGGCAGAGTCTGTTTTTATTGTCGCTGTTTGAGTGTCGCTTTAGAGCTTTCGCTTTGAGATTTGAGATTTGAGATTGAGCC
>NZ_JAUBRC010000017.1:49172-133241 GCF_036701635.1 Microcoleus sp. N9_B4
TGTTTGAGTGTCGCTTTAGAGCTTTCGCTTTGAGATTTGAGATTTGAGATTGAGCCTTGACGGCGTTAGTGGGCGATCGAACAAACGTCGAAACAATAGCTTTCTGGGGGACGTGAGGCAAAAGAGAACGAGATTTCTGAGGCAGAGTCTGTTGTTATTGTCGCTGTTAATCGCGATCGCCGGAGTCAAGTCGAATGCTCTGATCTATCCTGGCAAATGCCTCTCACGAGGGATGCCACTGGCTGCACAACCTGTAATTGGATAAATGGCGTACTAGATAGATTTGGTGGTAAAATCAAATTTGGTAACTCCCATCGGTACAAAAGTTGCGGAAAACGTGAAACTGGCCAGTCCATACGGCTGTGCCTTCCGATGTAAAACCCAAAGTACGTTACGGTAAACAGACCATATTTTAAGCAAGTTACACTGCGCAGGAGAACTGACAAATGCTACAGCGCAAAATCTATCAACTCTGTTGTGATGGTCGTGAGGTTTCTATTTTTCTTCGAGATCAGCAACGTTGGATAGAGCGCGCTCGTATCCTAGATATTGAAGGGGATCTAGTCACGCTGCGCTACGAAACCGACGAAGAAGACGAAATCAGCTCCTGGGAAGAAATGGTGCGTCTCGAAAGTATTGGAGCTGTGTCCCAGAAGTTGGCTTCGGTATCCCGAACTAACTGCGAACCCCTAGTTTCTGACGATTGTCCCGAAGCCGAACAAATTCGCAATCACTACCCGGACTCGAATTTGGAATAGTTTTGAGCTCGCGCTTGAGGCACAAGGAAAATTTGGGGGAAAAGAAAACGACTTTTCTCCCTTTTTTGTGGAGAAAGTAGGCAAAAAACCCGGTTGAGGCCAAACATATTCTGGGTTGTGACCCCATAAGCTATTTTACCTTTAAATTTAAGCTTGATGGCGGAATCTCCTGCCCAACCCCTACTCCCCACAACAGCGTAAGTACACAGTAGTTTAAAAATTCAATACGCGACACCCTAGCCCTGCTTAAACCGGGTTTTTTGTCTGGGTGCGTCCAGGACTGTTCTTTTGTTTTCTTTGCGTGCGGACTGGTTTCGAGGTGCCCGACAGCTTATTCGCCGTCTGTTTCCCCATCTTCTAGGAAAAGTTCGGACTCCGGTATCGCTTTAAACACCGGACAGAAACCGTCGGGGGTTACTTTAAAGCCAAACAAAGCACTGGACTGGTTCCAACAGCGCTGGCTGCGGTAGTGCTGGCAATTGCCGCAGCATTCGAGGTTGGCCTGAACGGCGCTGCCTTGAAAAAGGAGTTCCCGCTGGGAGATGCCCCGCAGTACCAGTTCTTCGCCTTGCCAGCGCGCTTCTACCAAACCGGTATCGGCAAAATTGGCCCACCGAGGATCGGCTGTAATCGGACTCGGCAAGCTAATTGCTACCTCTGTCCCCAATTCGCTGAGTTCTCCCTCATAGTTAGTTTCTGGGATAGCGGGCTGCAAAAACATTTCCCCGATCGGCAATTCGACCAGTGTTCCTGCCGCCGGAGTGTGCAACTGGTAGCGGTTTCGCAGCTCGTCCAAGTTAGCCAAATCAGCCAAATATGCAGGGGAACCGTGGACTAAAATGACGTGCTGGGGACGCAAATTGTGGATGAGTTGGGTAGTCCCGGGCCCGTCGCAGTGTTCGGCTAGCAGATAAGTTTCGACACTTGTGACTCCAGATTCGGGCCTGTTGCCCAGCCAGTCGCTGACGGGATATCCTGGTTTTTGAGGGGCGAGCAAAATCCAAGGATGTGTGCCATCGGCAACATACAAAGCCAAATCAGCTAACTTGTCTGTAATTACAATACAGGGCGTGGCTCCCAATCCGGGACGTTGTTCGGCAGACAGCCGGCGGACGCGGGGTTTCACCCTTTCGTCCCAAAACAAAGGTTGGTGCAGAGCAAAATTTTGGACGGCGGTGGGAAATTGGGGTAACAGTTCCAGATAAGCGTCGCACCCGTCGGCGACAGTGCCGTCCACCCAAATATCCAAGTCGCGGCCAGTAAAGTAGTGGTGACTGCGGAGCAGCATCAGCATTTCTTGGCCCAAACCAAGGGCCGGCGCGGGCAGCAGTACCGAGTACCCGTCGGCGATGGCGCGGTGGATGCGATCGGCTAACTGATTTTCTAGTTGTCGGCGGTGAGGGTGGCGCGCCGTGCCGTAACTGCCTTCCAAAATTAACACATCCGGCTTCATGCCCCTGAGTTCTCCCAGGGGCAAACCTTCCACCAAACGAGAATTGGACAGGAAAAAGTCGCCCGTGTAAACCACTGTGTAGGTGCGGTGCGGGGCGGCATAAGTCAGCAGCACAGTGGCGGCTCCGGGCAAATGGCCCGACGGGAACAACTGCACGCTCAGTCCTGGACGCACTTCGAGCGGCGACTGCCAGGGCAGTCCCTGACAGAACCTGGACTCTGGCTGCTGAGCCACTTCTGGCCAGTTGAGCGGTAGCAGTCGCGCTGTCACTTCGCTGGCGTAAATTGGCAAGTGGGGAAAAGATTGATGGAGTGCTAGCAAACCTCTGGCATGGTCAGAGTGGGCGTGGGTACACACCACAAAATCGGCTGGCAGCGATCGATTTAGTGTCGCTGACAGCGGTGCAATATCCTCTATACCGCAGTCGAGTAAAATGCGGTGCGGCCCCATTCGGACTAGCAGACAGACCCCTTCCTGTGCGTGGCCTGCGCCGTAAGGTAAACAATCGAGATCCATCACTGCGGTTAGCTCCCTGCTTTGCACGCAACTTGCAGTATCGCCACATTTAAACATTGGTTGCGACTGCATTCATTCGATCGAGTTCAGTCTCGGACGCAGAAACCGGATTTGATGGACGAAAACACTTTGTTGCCGCCCTCCCGGTAAAAAAACCCGGTTTATCAAAGTTCTGGTGCGTAAGCCCTGGAGTTAAATGTTTGCTCGAAGGCTCCGGCTCTCGTGCAAGGAAAGTAATTGCACTTAAGATTTGATGCAGCGCCAAGAAAGCGATTTTCCGAAGGCATTGGCCGGACGGGCATTCGGCCTTCGACAAAGTTCATGCTACTGGTTTTGGCATCAAAAGTTACATTTTATTGCACCATGTAAGAGTAGCGAACTCGATCTCATATTCTGAGTTTTAAACCTTTTTCCACAATTTGCGCCTGCTAAAAGCTAGTCTTTTTTATGAGAAGATTTTAATTCAGATGCCCAAACATCTTGATAAAACTTTACAATTCTTCATTTTTAGGGTTTTGAGGGCCGCGTATAGTCCAATCTGAAAAACGGAGAACCAGCATCGTGCTAGCTAACTGCTTTTGTCAGGGCAGAGAGAGACTTTATGAGTTTGCTCGGTTTCTTTGTAAAAGTTTGATACATTCTTCTAAGCAAACCTTGTGGCTATCGAGGAGAGAGCTTAAATGGCTTTTTGACCGAAAGCATCCAGGATACAAGCCCCCGGATTCAGCCGTCCAGAAATAAAAACCTGTATCCGATAAAGGAGCCCCCGAATTTATCCGTGAGGTCAATACTTCAATTCTAAAATCTAAAATCTAAAATCTAAAATCTAAAATCGATTGACTGCCCCATAATAGGTTTGTTTACTCCGCTCATTGACTAGGGGACAAAACGATGCGTTGTTTTGTTGAACCCCAAACATAGCCACATCAATCCCCCGACAATAGATGATATTCATCCTGTAAAAACACCACTAACTTGCCAGGAGTAATCTCAGCTCGATGAGTCTCCAACCAGCCTGTAATCTCCTGTTTTTTTTTATCATTGCTGGGTCTTATTTAGGGTTGAGTTTTGGAGTTTTTTTCAGCTAATCCGTGCGCGGTTTAACGGCGAAAGTTTGAATTGCGAGAGTGTTTAATTGTTTGCTATGTCGCCTTTGAATAGTAGCCGATCGCAATTAAAGCTGAAATGAGGAACGATCGCACAAACCCGGTTTGAGCAAAAAATCTGGTTTTTAGATTTGGTATTAATGGGGAGAGTGGGGAGCGCGCCGATCGCCAATAACACCTGCAATTGACACCTGCCTGGAGGTGCGAAGGTTTTTGATAAAAAATATTATGATGTAGCAAAAAAACTTGACATCAGCGGGTAATCGAAAGTAAAAATAAATAATAGCCATAACAAAATGAGGCTTTATGTTTGATTCGCGATCGGCTATCGGCAAGTATGGCATTGAGAAGTTGCTATCGCCTAAAACAATTTCTGCTAAAATACATCCGGTAATATACGGAGTATCTAGGATTTTTTCGCAATGTTAAATCTAAAATCTAAAATCTAAAATGGCAACAGCTATTCTTGAGCTGGAAATCTCCAAACTCCCGCCAGAAATTACGGTTGAGGAGCGTTACAGCAAAGCTTTGGTTTTAATTCGACTGCACGGAAAACCGATCGGCCAAGCTCTTTTTTACGTAGTCGGAGGCCGCATTGGCGGTGACGAATTACGGAAAACACTGAGGAATTGTGCTGGTGACAACTTGTGGAAAAACTTGCTCTACGACACTCTAGAATGGGATGAGCGGGGGTCGGTGGAGGCATTGCCGCTCGCCACAGTAGCAGTTTGCACGCGCGATCGCCCGGAAGATTTGCGGCGCTGTCTAGACGCGCTGATGCTGCTGCCAGACGAGGGTCAGGAATACTTAGTAATTGACAATTGTCCCGCCACGGACGCTACCAAGGAACTGGTCAAAAATTACCCAAAAGTCCGCTATGTGCGCGAAGACTTAGCAGGCTCCAGTGCTGCCCGTAACCGAGCTTTATGCGAAGCTAAACATGAATTCGTAGCGTTTACAGATGACGATGCTGCGCCCGATCCGAACTGGCTGCGATCGCTCTTGCGAAATTTCAGCGATCCGCGAGTGATGTGCGTCACAGGGCTGGTGATGCCCTTGGAACTGGAAACCGAAGCACAAGAATGGTTTGAGTGCTACAGCCCCCACGGGCGGGGATTTGAGCGCCGAGTTGTTGATGGGGCGCACTGCAATCCTCTGATTGTGCATCTTGTGGGAGTTTCGGCGAGTATGGCTTTGCGGAAAAGTTCGATCGACTACATTGGCCTGTTTGATGAAGCTTTGGGGGCGGGAACACCCACGGTGGGCGGCGAAGACTGTGAACTTTTTGCCCGCATTTTGCGCGCGGGCTACTGCATTGTCTACGAGCCGAGAGCATTGAGCTGGCACCGCCATCGGCGCACTTGGGAAGAATTGCGAAAAACGCTCCAAGGCTACGGCATCGGAGTCTATGCTTTCTGGACACGGATGTTTGTAATCAACAGAGAATTCAGTGTGCCTCTATTAGCTTGGGGATGGCTGCGGTATAAGCAAATTCCTGAATTAATTGCTTCTTGGCGAAAGCAACCGGGCTGTATTCCTAGCGATTTACTTTTGGCTCAACTGCGGGGGTGTATTAGCGGGCCAATGGCTTATTTTTATTCTCGCAAGCGGTTGCGGGAAGTTAAAGGGGAAGTCAATCGATTTTAGATTTTAGATTTTAGATTTACTCCACAGATGAATCTGGAAAATCAAACTAAGGTCTAAGCTTTTTGGATTAGTCATTAGTCATTAGTCATTAGTCATTAGTCATTAGTCATTAGTCATTAGTCAGGAGGAACAGGGAAGTTCGGCAACGGATGGTGTAATGGATTTAAGGGATTTAACAGATGGATATTGAGATATTGAGGGTACAGGGAAGAAGTAAGAGTGTTTGAATTTTTAATCACCACTTATAAATTACCAAATACCAAATACCAAGGGTGCATCTCAGTTTTATGCACGGAGGCCCGGCGCGTGCTGATTTGGGCAATCGCGAAAATGTGGGTCGGGCGGGTGAGAACACTCATAAAGTGGGTTGTATAGGAGTGATTCTTAGCTCAACTGGCCCCTACAAGACCCTACAAGATATTATGGTTTTTTGTGCTGTTATACTTAGCATTGGGCTTTATTGTCAAAAAAGAGTATTTCATGGGCTCTGTCTCTATTCTCACAACGGGTTTGGGATTGCTATATAACTACCTAATTGCGAAAGTTGGAATTGCGAGAGTGCTTAATGGTTTGGTATATTGCCCTTGAATAGTACCCGATCGCAATTAAAGCTGAAATGAGGAGCGATCGCACAAACCGGGTTTTGTCAAAAAATCTGGTTTTTAGAGGTGGCATTAATTGCGACGCTTGGTGGCGGTCGGCTGCCAATAACACCTGCAATTGACACAAGCCTCGACGAGAGATCGTTGCCGGTGGTAAAAGTTGTGTGGGGAAAAAACTTGACATCAGCGGGTAATTGAAAGTAAAAATAAATAAAAGCAATAAAAACAATGAGGCTTGATCTTTGATTCGCGATCAGCAATCGGCAAGTATGGCATTGAGAAGTTGCTATCCCCTAAAACAATTTCTGCTAAAATACCTCCGGTAATATAGGGAGTATCTAGGATTTTTTCCCAATCTAAAATCTAAAATCTAAAATGGCAACAGCTATTCTTGACCTGGAAATATCCAAACTCCCGCCAGAAATCACGGTTGAGGAGCGTTACAGCAAAGCCTTGATTTTAATTAGACTGCACGGAAAACCGATCGGTCAAGCTCTTTTGCCCGTAGTCGGAGGCCGCTTTGGCGGTGACGAATTACGGGAAACACTGATGAATGCTGCTGGTGACAACTTGTGGAAAAACTGGCTCTACGACACTCTAGAATGGGATGAGCGGGGGCCGGTGGAGGCATTGCCGCTCGCCACAGTAGCAGTTTGCACGCGCGATCGCCCGGAAGATTTGCGGCGCTGTCTAGACGCGCTGATGCTGATGCCAGATGATGGTCAGGAATACCTGGTAATTGACAATTGTCCCGCCACCGAGGCCAGCAGTGAATTGGTCAAAAATTACCCGAAAATCCGCTATGTCCGCGAAGATGTAGCGGGCGAGAGCGCTGCCCGCAACAGAGCTTTACGCGAAGCTAAACACGAATTCGTAGCGTTTACAGATGACGATGCTGCCCCCGATCCGAACTGGCTGCGATCGCTGTTGCGAAATTTCACAGATCCGCGAGTTATGTGTGTCACGGGGCTAGTGATGCCCCTAGAACTGGAAACCGAAGCGCAAGAATTGTTTGAGGGCTACTGCCCCTACGGGCAGGGCTTCCAGCGCCGAGTTTTTGACGGGGCGTACTGCAATCCGCTGATTGTAGATCCACTGGGGGTTTCGGCGAGTATGGCTTTGCGGAAAAGTTTGATCGACTGCATCGGGCTGTTTGACCAAGATTTGGGCGTGGGTACGCCTGCTAAGGCGGGTTCAGACTGCGAAATGTTTGCCCGCATTTTGCGATCGGGCTACCGCATCGTCTACGAACCGAGGGCCTTGAGTTGGCACCGCCATCGACGCACGTGGGAAGAACTACGCAACTTGCTGCGATGCTACGGAATCGGAGTCTATGCTTTCTGGACGCGGATGTTTGTAATCAACAAAGAATTTAGTGTGCCTCTATTAGCTTGGGCATGGCTGTATTACAAGCAAATTCCTGAATTATTTGCTTCTTTGCGAAAGCAACCGGGCTGTATTCCTAGTGATTTACTTTTGGCTCAAATGCGGGGGTGCATTAGCGGGCCGATGGCTTATTTTTCTTCTCGCAAGCGGTTGCAGGAAGTTAAAGGGGAAGTCAATCGATTTTAGATTTTAGATTTTAGATTTTAGATTTACTCACAAATGAATCTGGGAAATGAAACTAAGGTCTAAGCTTTTTGGATTAGTCATGAGTCATGAGTCATGAGTCATGAGTCATGAGTCATTAGTCAGGAGGAACAGGGAAGTCCGGCAACGGAGGGTGTAATGGATTTAAGGGATTTAACAGATGGATATTGAGGGGACAGGGAAGAAGTAAAAGTGTTGAAAATTTTAATTACCACTTATAAATCCCCAAATACCCAATACCAAATATTAATTTCCCAATCCCAAATAACAACTACCAATTACCAAATACCAATCTGATATGAATAGGGAAAATCCAACAATTAGCATAATTATTCCGAGCCACAATCGCAGTTCTTCGCTGCGGCGCGCTCTTGATGCTGTGCACTCGCAGACTTATCCGATCAACCTGCTCGAAGTTATTGTAGTGGCAGATAGCTGCATTGACGATACTTTGGCAATGCTACAAGGCTACAAAGCTCCGTTTAAACTGCAGGTGATCGAGGTAAATTGCCGGAGCGCGGCCATCGCTCGCAATACAGGAGCGGCTTCGGCTACCGGGCAATTGCTGCTGTTTCTCGACGACGATATCGAAGCGCTGCCGCCTTTGGTGGAAAGCCACGCGCGGGTTCACCGAGAGCGTCCGGGAGCGGCTGTCATGGGGCCCTATCCGCCTAAGTTGCACGGAGCAACTAGGTTTTTTGACGTGGAAGTGCGCTCGTGGTGGGAAGAGAAGTTTTATCAGATGAGCCAACCCGATCACCGATTTACTTATCAAGATTTGCTCAGCGGCAACCTTTCTTTGGATGCAGAACTGTTTGCTCGTCTAGAAGGCTTTGATTCGGCTTTCGGGAACTGCGGCGGGGAAGATTACGAGTTTGGGCTGCGTTTGCTGAAAGCTGATGTACCTTTTGCTTTAGCGGAGGATGCTGTGGGCTATCATTACGAACACGAAACTAACAATCTCGATCGCTCTTTCCGCCGATCTCGTCAGGAAGGGCGATCGGATGTTTTGATCGGCCGCCGACACCCGGAACTCAGACCGACGCTGCACATAAAAGACTACGAAACTCCTTATTTTTTGGTAGACAAGATTGTGGTGGCGCTCACGTTTTTCTGGCCGGCGGTTATGGATTGGCTGGCTGTGGGAGGCAGGAAATCTCTGGATTTGCTCGAAAGCTTGGGGATGCGGGAAACTTGGCGGTGGTTGCGGGCAAAATTGCGCGGTTATTGGTATTTGCGGGGTGTGATTGATGAGCTAAAAAGTCGGTCTGCTATTTCTAGTTTTATGCAAGGGGGCCCGGCCCGTGCTGATTTGGGCGGACATGAAATTAACATTGATTTGCAGCAAGGTTGGGAAGCAGCAGAAAGTCTGCTGGACGCGGAACGACCGGCTGGGGTTTACCTGTATTACGACGAACTAACAGTCGGCCATATTTTTCCGCAAGCGGGCGCGGAACCGCTGCGGGGCGCTCACTTGCGATCGATTCTGGCGCTTCACTTTGCTCAACCGCTGGCTGGGGCGATCGCGGTTAACGGTATGCCCCGCAGTGCTGAAACGCTTGAAGAAAAGCCTTTAGTTGCTTTTGAAACTTACGAGTTAGCCATTAATAGCTAAGTAAATAGGTGCAAATAAAGATTACAGGATTCGGGCAGGTGAGTGCCTTCATCTTCTCGCTTATATCTCGTTATGCTTAGCTAAACTAGCCCCTAGAAGATATTTTTTTTGTGCATCTCTACTGAATTCGGGGAAGTTAAACCAAAAACTCAAACCTCAAAAGTTGGGAAATTGGAAAATTGCCACCCCAAACTTAAAAGTCCCAAGTCAAAACTTTTCTATCTAGTGCCCGCTGCAAAATTTTCAGGAGCAAGTTATGGCAATAAAAGTGATGGAGATTGAGTTTGCCGAACAGATTAATCCGATTAGGCAACTCGAACAATACGAAGGAGTTCGCATTTTAGTTCGCTACCGCGGACGGCCTCTGGGCTGGGCTTATGTTAGTAACAATCCCTGGGAACAAACAATTTCCGCTGAGCGAGTGCGGCAAACAATTGTGGATCAGTTAGGAAAAGAGTTGGTGCGATCGACTTTAGGAGAGCAGTTCGGCGCTGTTTCTGAAGCAGTGGCGGATCGCGACCTGCCGTCAATTAGCGTTGTCATCTGCACGCGCGATCGCACAGATTTGCTCAAAGGCGCTCTGGAAGCTCTGCTCGCCCTCGACTATCCGCACCGCGAAATTATCGTTATAGACAACGCTCCTGCAAGCAGCAGCACCGCTGAATTAGTCGCGCGATTACCTGTACGCTACGTCAAGGAAGAACGGCCAGGATTGGACTGGGCGCGCAATCGCGGGATCGCGGAAGCGCGGCATGAGATTATTGCTTTTACTGACGACGACGTGCGGCCCGATCGCGGTTGGCTGCGGGGTATTGCTTCGGCGTTTGCTGACCCAGAAATTATGGCCGTGAGCGGTTTAGTGGCGGCAGCCGAACTGGAAACCTTGCCACAACAGCAATTTGAACTGATATATGGCGGAATGCTGCAAAACCTCGACCGCCACAAAACCGACGGTAGCAAGCTTTCTGTGCGGGAGTTGCTGTGGGCGAGCAAATACGGCGTGGGGGCGAATATGGCTTTCCGGCGGCAAGTTTTCGAGGCTGTGGGCAATTTTGACGTTGCTCTTGATGTGGGGACTGCGACTCGCGGTGGTGGGGATATTGAGATGTTTCATCGCATTTTGGCGAAGGGATACTCGACTTTTTATGAGCCGAGAGCTTTTGTGTGGCACTTGCACCGGCGCAGCGCCGAGGCTTTGAGCAAGCAGTTGCAGGATAACGGGCGCGGTTTTGGGGCTTATGTACTCACGTGCTATCGCAACCGCACTGTGCCGCGCTGGGAAATTTGGAAATTTGCTATGTTTCAGTGGCTTGGTTGGTGGCTGGTGCGCCGCTTGGGGGCTCCGGGTTGGCTGCCGCGCAAGTTGGTAGTCAGCGAGTTGCTGGGAGCTCTCGACAGTCCTTTTGCTTACAGAAAAGCGCAGTTGCAGGCGCAGCAGTTAGCTGAGATTGAGCCGAAAGAGCAGCTACAGTCGGAACCGCAGGAAGTCGCCGGAGGTGTGCGATGAAAAGTGTTCCCAGGCTGATTAACAGGCGCAAAATCGCTCATTTCTTCGATTTGCTGCGGGTGTTGGTCGATCGCGATATGAAATTACTTTACAAGCGATCGGCTTTGGGGATTGCTTGGACTTTAATCAATCCGCTGTTGCAGTTAGCTGTATTTTCCTTTGTATTTCGCTCTGTTATACCGATTAACATTCCGCAATTTTCTTCCTTTGCTTTCAGCGGTTTGTTAATCTGGAGTTGGTCTCAAACCGCATTATTTCAAGCAACGGGATTAATTACCAACAATAAAGCGCTAATCAGACAGCCGAATTTTCCCACGGCAATTTTGCCGGTAGTCACTACTATGACTGGGCTAATTCACTTTCTGTTAGCTTTGCCGGTGTTAATTATCTTTCTGGCAATTGATGGCGTTCAGCCGAGTGCAGTGCTGTTTGTGTTGCCGCTGCTGATGGTTATTCAGTTTATTTTGACAGTCAGTTTGGCTTATCCCCTCGCCGCTTTGAATGTCACTTTTCGCGATACTCAGCACACTTTGGGCGTAGTTTTGCAGATGCTGTTTTACCTGACTCCGATTTTCTACGACCTCAACAGCGTCCCGAAACAATTTCAGCCTTTTTATCAGTTAAATCCTATGGTGCCACTGCTGGGAGCTTACCGCGCCATACTGCTCAAAGGTACGCAGCCGGATTGGCTGGCGCTGTTAATTGTTAGCTTGGTTGTGGCTGCTCTTTTGCCGATCGGACTGGGAATTTTTAGACGGCAAAGCAATACTTTTGTGGAGGAATTGTAAATGCGTCAAGCTATTGTTGTCAAGGGTTTGGGGAAACGTTTCAACCGCTACTCTGCCGATCGACCTTATACGATTATGCAGGCAGCTTTGGCGGGTTTTCGGCAGATGAAACCGCAGGCGCGTTTTTGGGCCCTGCGGGATATCAATTTCACTGTTTCTCCCGGGGAAATGCTGGGAATTCTCGGCAAGAATGGCGCGGGAAAATCGACGCTGCTGCAACTTGTTGGCGGTATCGGCCATGCTCAAGAAGGAACTATTGAAGTTAATGGCAGAATTGGCGGTTTGTTGGATTTGGGTGCGGGTTTTCACTCGGATTTAACGGGCAGAGAAAATGTGTTTGTGGGTGCGGTGGTGGCCGGTTTGACTCGTCGGGAAGCGGCGCGCCGGTTTGATGATATTGTTGAATTTGCGGAATTGCAACAGTTTATTGATAGTCCGATGCGGACTTACAGTACCGGGATGCAAATGCGGCTAGCTTTTTCGGTGGCGGTGCACACTGATCCAGAAGTGCTGTTAGTTGATGAACATTTGTCGGTTGGTGATGTGGCTTTTCAAAATAAATGTTTGAACAGAATCACGGAGTTTAAGAATCAAGGATGTGCGATTGTTTTGATTTCTCACAACGCGGCGCAAATTCATAAACTGTGCGATCGGGCTTTGTGGCTAAAATCAGGTGAAATCGTGGCTTACGGGGAACCGGAAGTGGTAGTCGGTCAGTATTTGTCAGAAATGCGCTCAGCAACCGAAAAACGCACTCCCATGCGTCCTCCTGAAGTGACGAGTATGGGTTCGCAACTGCGAATCAATGACAATCGCTTCGGTTCTTTAGAAGTAGAAATTACGGATGTTAAAGTGTTGCCGGATGATGAGATAAACAGTGGCGATTCTATTACTGTGGAAATTAATTATTCTGTACCGAAGCCAATTTCTGCTGCTATTTTTGGCGTGACAATTAGCCGGGAAGACGGTCAAAGTTGTTTTGAAACTAATACGAATCAAATGGGCAGATTGCTGCCGCTGGCGGAAGGTAAAGGCACAATCCGCCTGCACGTAGACAGGCTGGATTTAGGCAATGGTCAGTATTACGTGAATGCTGGGGTTTACGAGAAGAGTTTGGCTTACGCCTATGATTATCATTGGCACCTTTATCCGCTGTACGTGCGATCGACTGTAAGCCAAAAAACGATTCTTTGTCCGCCCTACCACTGGGAATTTGATGGCAAAATGCAGGTTGCGGATTTACCCGAACCAATCGAAAAAGTTCACGCCTTGAATAAGGATAATCCCGCCTATGCCAAGATTTCGACTCAGTTGAAAAATAAGCAGGAACCAGACTTTTTAATTATTGGCGCTCAAAAGTGCGGCACGGAACCTCTATCCGGCTATCTCGCAAATCACTTGCAAATTATCAAAGATGGTTCCCGCAACATTCACTTTTTTGATTTGAATTTTGAGCGGGGTGTTGATTGGTACAGCAAGCAGTTGACGCGCAGTGTGGCGGATGAGAAGCTGTTGCTGTGGGAAATGACTCCTTACTATATTTATCATCCGTTGGTGGCCGAGCGGGTTTACAAGTGTTTCCCGGATGTTAAGCTAATTGTAATGCTGCGAAACCCGGTTAGACGAGCTTGGCTGCACTATCATCTAGAAGTCGCGATCGGCTGCGAAAAGCTGGATTTTGAAAAGGCGATCGCTTCCGAACCCGATCGCCTAAAAGGTGAAATTGAAAAAATCAAAGCCGATAAAGATTATTACAGTTTCAACCACCAACATTATTCTTATTTGTCGCGAGGAATTTATGTCGAACAAATCAGGAATTGGCTCGATTATTTTCCTAGGGAACAGTTGCTAATTCTCAAAAGCGAAGATTTTGAAGCAAATACCGATAAAGTTTTTTCGGAAGTGTTAGATTTCTTGGATATTAGTGCGATCGCAAGTAAACAATATGAGATTAATACGATCGAGGAGTACAGCAAAATACCAGCAGCAATCGAACAACAATTGACAGATTATTTCAAACCTTACAATCAGGAACTTTCTGATTTGTTAAAACAGGATTTTACTTGGAGTTAGAATTGGCAGGTTGGGTTCCGAGAACGAAACCCAACCAACCTCAAAATATACCGTTAATTATAATTGCCAAATGTTATGAAACGCATATTTCTCCTAGGATCGCCTCGCAGTGGCACGACAATTCTTCAAAGCTTATTAGCTGCTCATCCCGAAGTTATTTCTTTTCCAGAATCTAAGTTTTTTCACTATTTGCTGTACGATCAGTTTGCGGGAAAGTTGCCAGGTAGAATGGAAGCTTTTTTTAACGATGAGATTAAACGTCCTGAACTTTTGAAAGATTTTGATGACAGCCAAAGTGTGGAAGCTAAAGCTAGTTGGTTTGTGAGAGTTTTGGATGGTTTGGCTGCTGAACAAAAAAAAAGCATTTGGTTGGAAAAAACGCCGGAACACATATATTTTATTGATGACATAGAGCGCTTTTTGCCGGATGCGAAATTTATACATATTTTGCGAAACGGTATGGATACAATAGCTTCTATGTATGATGCTACTAGGAGTTTTAACGAATTGTGGGGCGCTGGTTGGGATTTAAACCACTGTATCTATCGCTGGGAACACGCGATGTTAACTAGCCACAAATACATTAATAAATCCAATCATATATTAGTTAAATATGAGGAGCTTTTAGATAACAAAACACAACTTCTAGGAAAAATTTGTAATTTCATGGGCATTGAATATGACGGCACAATGCTCGTTAATTATCAAGAAAAAGCCGCGAAGCTCAGTTTAAATCTACCTTGGCACAAAGGAATTGAGAGAGATGTCAAAAGTAGTAACGTTCACAAATATCATAAAATTTTCACGCGCAATGAAATCAGATATATTTTAGATAAAGTTAAGCGAGTCAACGCTGAAATGGCCTGGAAAGTTACGGTGGAAGTGAGCGAACCAATTTCGGATATTTACGCTTTGCAAATATGCGATCGCCTGTGCTGTACGATCAAACTAGAAGGAATTCAACTCGGTATTATTGAATTGCCGATTTGCGATGGCATGGTTGCGGCTTCGGTGTTGGCGGATGCGGTTGCAGCCCAGTTTGCTTGGCAAATTCTCGATCGCTTCTTTCAACGCAATCGCTGCGAAAAAGGCAATAAATTGTGGGAAAATTTGCTGGAACCATTGCACCCTAAACATGACTGGACGCTATTTATGCAAGAATTATGGGGGCGTCCGCATTGGCATTTGGAGGATTTCTACAAGCCAGAAATAGCTGAGAAAGTCCCAACAATTACCCTCGAAAAAGATTTGATTGTCTTAGAAATTAGCGAAGAATTTGCTAATATAAAAGTTGAGCTTTCTGAAATAAATGTGCTGGTGAAAGTAGGCGGGGTTGCTGTCGGTATTGTTACTGTTGCGGTGGAAAATAATTTTGTTTCGGCTCAAAAATTGCGATCGACAATTAATCGAAATATGGGTTTTGAGTTGTGCATCACCGCCGTGCGAGAAGCTTTGCTGGGAAAACCACTCAACGGCAAGCAATGGCTACGATCGCGCTTAGCCTCTTGTGCTCAACAAAGGTCTAATTTGCCCGAATGGTTGAATGCACCGGGTGCTGGAGGCATTTACCCCCAAAATGCGGTGATGTTCGGCAGGCGATCGGGTGCGATCGGCACAAGTGTCAGCCGTCGCGCCTCACTCCCGGCGGCGGCGCTGCCGGAAATCGAGTCAGCCGCGGCAATCGCTGGGGAACCGACAATGCAAATTCCCCAAGAAAACGAGTTTCCAAAGCAAGTATTTTACGCACCGGAAATCATTGGCTCAAAATCTTCTTATCGGGAAGTTTCTCACTCGGTGAAACCTCAAGTTTTGGACAATCATAGCCTTACACACAAACTCCCGATTCTCTCCTACCGCCGCATTTCTCCTGACGGTTTAGACGCAGTTACTCCCCAAATTTTTGAACAACAGTTACACAATCTCAAAAATCTAGGTTATTACAGTGCGAGTTGGGAAAATTGGCGAAGCGCGAAACAGGCTAAAACTCCTTTACCCGGTAAAGCTGTATTGATGACATTTGACGGCGGCTATCTCGACTTTTTCCAATATGCTTGGCCTCTGCTAAAACGGTTTAATTTTACAGCAACTGTTTTTCTCGTAGCGGAGTCAATAGGAAAGACAAATAGTTGGGAAAAAGCCGAATTTGAAGAAGTGCCGTTAATGGGATGGCCAGAAATTTTGCAACTGCGGGATGCAGGGATTGAATTCGGTTCTATGTCTGCTACTCATCAACCTTTGACTGCATTGTCGCCGACAGAAATTGTGCGGGAGGCAGCCAAATCTCGTGCTATCTTGGAAGGGGGATTAGAGAAATCTGTTAAATGTTTTGCCTATCCTTACGGCGATGTCGATCCAATTGTAGCGCATTTAATTGGAGCGAGTGGATATACTTTTGGTGTATCATATACATTAAATTTTAGCAGTTTTGAAGATTCTTTATTGTCGCTGCCGCGCATTCAAGTCACCGCAGAAAATGCCTTAAAATTAGCTTAGTAATGTGCGTCAATCAGCGAGAGTTTTCCCTCAACAAACTATCTCTCACCGGACGCACCTTACAAGTGAAATTTCTTAATCAATTCCTTGATCTTTCTCTGCAAATAACCGCCTAACCCTCTGGAAATTTTCTCAAATTTATAATAAAATAAAATATCCATCACATCTTCAGTTTTCATATACTTTAAATAAGAAATTATTTTATCGGTCAGCTCATCATTAACATCATCGATATACTTTCTCACCGCCAACCTTTCCGAAATATGCCATTTCTGATCAAACTTGCGGTGCATTTCCGTCTCATAATCCCGAAAATCTGAGATTTTCCCCTCCAAATACCTTTGAATATATTTCCCCGCGATTTGGGCACCATCCATCCCGTGTCTAATCCCTTCGCCACCCAAAAAATTTACTGTCGAAACACTATCGCCGATCGCAATTATATTATCCTTGCAATAAATATCCTTCAAACCACGACTATACTTCAGCATGGAACCGTGTTTGTCAAGAATTTTATAATTTTTAGACTTTAGATATTCATTAATCAGTAAATCAATGTATTTTTTCAGAGGTGACAAATGCCTCAGCGTTTTCTGCTCTAAAAAAATGCGGGCAGCACCAACTTTCAGCCTATTTGGTTCCATTGGAAATATCCAAGAATAACCTTTAGGCATCCATTTATCGCCCACAAATAAGATTAAATCACCGCTGTATTTATTGTAAACTTCTGGCTCTACTTCAATCAAATATTCGATTCCGGTTCCCGACAAAAAATCAGGCTTATCATTCTCTTTTTCGTACATAATCGCCCTAGCAAAGCCAGTAGCATCAACCAATACTTTAGTGCTAACTTTGATAAGTTGACCGTCGGATAACTGTTTAAATTCGACTGTTGTTTCGCCCTTGCTTTGTGAATGTCCGGTGTAGCGATAACCAAGCCAAACTTCACCGCCAAATCGCTCAACTTCGCTGGCCAAAAATGCTCTAAATTTAGCAAAATTGAGAACAACTCCCAAGCTTTCGGGAGACTCCCAAGTTTGACTGACTTTGCTAGTTTCAATAGTAATTTTGTGCCAAAAACTGCCGATAACGGATTCAGGTAAATCGAATTTAGAGAGGGTTTCTAGAGGTGTAGCGGCGCTAGAGAAGTCATTTTTATAAAAATTGTCGTTTTGCTCTGCCAGCAAGACTTTGTGGCCGGATTGCGCTAGAATTCTCGCGCAGTGACCGCCTGCTGGGCCTGCTCCTACTATTACTATATCAAAACTTTTTAAAGTCATCTTGCTATTAATTCACTTCTAATGTCAAAACACCCGCCGAAATATCAACTATTAACCGCCGATTTTTCAACAAGTGGCTGCCGATTAAAACTTCGGGTACTCCGTCACCTACGTGAACAGGAATATCGAATTCTTGACCCTCAATACGCACTTTTCCTGCATAAATATCAAAATTGAATTCTCCCCTAGCTGTTATCATTTTTTGTCGCCTAACATAAACCCAATCAAGCCCTTCTAAATCTTGACTGTTCATTGCTAACCAGCCAGAAAAACCTGTATCTAGCAGGGCATCAACAGGTAATTCTAAGCCGTTATCAGCAATCAATTCAATTTCAAAAAATAGCTCATCCTCATCACCAAATGTTCCTTGAATCATATCGTGCCACACGCCCCTGTATTGTTGATGCGGAACATGAACGGGATAGCATTTGGGTGTTTCTGTCGGCACATTTTGGTAGCCACCATATCATCTTTGTCAATAAAATAGTCTCCGCTGTCGGGTTCAACCGCTATGTACCAGTTGTAGTGGCTTTTAATCAATTCTGGTTTCAGGCGATCGAAAATTGGTTTGCAGCGTTGATAAAATGCTTCTCTTTCAGCTCGCCACTGGGCTTTTTTTTCTTCTGACCATTGAATTTCTGGGAATAATCTTCCCCGCCGCACGGTACGATTTGGTTTCACGTTAGTCATTGTTTTTTCTCCCTTATCCTCAAATCTTCCTTCAATCATGCTGCTATTTCACTGTCATAGATCGAATCAAGAGTAAGGTGCGCTAGGCGCACCCTACAATTCTAGCTATTTACACGCTAACAGGAGACTGTTTGCGGCTGAATGTTGCTAAGATGCGATCGCACATTTGCGACGGAGTTAATCCTAAACTTGCAAATGATTGCTCTGGCGTTGCATGATCTACTAATGTATCCGGTACGCCCAGCCGCATCAGTGGCACGAGAACATTATTGTCGAGCAAAGATTCAGCAACTGCTGAACCGAAGCCACCCATCAAACAGCCTTCTTCCATTGTGACAACTTTGCCGATTCGCTGTGCCAAAGGCAAGATTAATTCAGTGTCCAAAGGCTTGACAAAACGCGCATTGATCACAGTTGCTTCAATACCGTGCTCGCTCAGCATCTCGGCAGTTTGCATTGCCGGATAAACCATTGAACCGTAACCCAAGATCAGCACATCGTCGCCGTTGCGGAGAATTTCGGCTTTGCCGATCGGCAATTCTTCCCAACCTTCCTCCATCAAAGGCACGCCGTAACCGTTGCCGCGCGGGTAACGCATCGTTATCGGGCCGCTTGTGTGGTTGATTCCCGTGACTATCATCCGCTGCAATTCTGCCTCATCTTTTGGTGCCATAACTACCATATTTGGCAGACACCGCAAGAAGGCAATGTCGTACATTCCTTGGTGAGTGGGGCCGTCAGCACCGACAATGCCGGCGCGATCCAAACAGAAGAAAACTGGCAAATTTTGGATGCAGACATCATGAATTATTTGGTCATAACCTCGCTGCACAAATGTCGAGTAAATTGCCACAACCGGGCGCATTCCTTCGCAGGCTAAACCAGCGGATAAAGTCACGGCGTGTTGTTCAGCAATCCCGACATCAATGTACTGTTTGGGCAGTTTTTCATGAAGTTTATCCAGACCTGTTCCGGTTGCCATTGCAGCGGTAATTCCGACAATTTTGGGATTATCTTCTGCTAGCTTGACCAGGGCGTGGGCAAAGACTTTCGAGTAAGCTGGAGGCTTGGGTTTAGTGGAGGGAATGCCTTTGCCGGTAGCTAAGTTAAAGGGATTTTGGGCGTGATATCCTACTTGGTCTTTTTCGGCGATCGCATATCCTTTGCCCTTCACCGTCACCACATGAACCAGCACCGGCCCTTGGATAGTATGAGCTTGTTTGAAAGTGGTAATTAACTCTTCCAAATTGTGTCCATCTACCGGGCCCATGTAAGTAAAACCCAATTCTTCAATTACTGCTCCAACTTTCGAGACTGCCAAGCGTTTCATCCCTTCTTTGAGGCGTTCCATTTCAGGAGTAAAAGTTTCGCCGACAAAGGGAATGTGTTTGAATTGTTCCTCTAAGTTATCTTTGAGAAACTGCACCGGTGGCGACAATCGCATCTTGTTCAAATACCGCGTAATTGCGCCGACGTTGGGCGAGATTGACATCTCGTTGTCGTTGAGTACAACTAACAAATTGGTTTTCGGCATATGGCCCGCGTGGTTGATGGCTTCGAGTGCCATGCCGCCAGTCAATGCGCCGTCGCCGATGACTGCTACAGTTTTAAAGTTTTCCCCCTTGAGGTCGCGCGCCATTGCCATTCCTAACGCTGCGGAAATGCTTGTGGAAGCGTGGCCGGCGCCGAAGTGGTCAAATTTGCTCTCGCAGCGCTTGAGATAGCCTGCAACGCCGTCTTTTTGGCGTAGGGTGTGGAATTGGTTGTAGCGGCCGGTTATCAATTTGTGAGGATAAGCTTGGTGGCCGACATCCCAAGTAACTTTGTCGCGATCGAGGTCGAGTGTTTGGTAGAGTGCTAAGGTCAGTTCGACTACACCCAATCCTGGGCCGAGGTGGCCGCCGCTAGCGGCTACAGTTTCTAAATGCTTTTCTCGAATTTGTCGGGCAATTTGTTCGAGTTGATGAATCGAGAGGCCGTGTAATTGATTTGGGTGAGTCAGTTCGCTGAGATGCATATTTTAAAATCTTGCTCCTGTGAATCAGGACGAATCCTTAACAGATATAGGTTGAGCCTGCGACGTTGGATACGGGCAAACGTTAGAATAGTTTAACGGTTATTTGAGGAAAACTGTTAGGCGTAAGATTTTTGTTATTTTTGGCCTGGTAATTATAGTTAATAAATTGCGCGCCGTCAATATAAAAAAAGCTTATGTTGTTAGTTGCTAATGGCTAGTTGTTAGCTGCATGGAGATTCTTAAGCATTTTTAACTACTTTTTGTAGTGATGGCTGACTTTTTAGCCATCTTGTTTCTGCAGGCGGACTATGATACAAAATCATTAACTGTGATGGAGCATCTCATATTTGTAAAAACACTTCTTCTGGCTCCTTCCTTCTGCCTCAAAACTTTAATTTCTAGCTTGGCTGCAAAAGTGAGATGCTCCCCTGTGAATTCTGATTGATATACAGCGTATTCCAGGTGTATGAAGTACACGCCAGAAACCTGGTTTCTTTACAGTTCTCGCATCCTTACTGATTCTGTTCAAAAAACCCGGTTTCTAGCGATCTACATCTACAGGGAATATGCTGTAACTCAACAACCTCTACCAAAAATCATTCCATTTACACTGGAAAAGTTTTCCCGAATTTGGATAGTAGATAGCTGCGACGCTCGAAGCATTATTTTGTAAGCTCAAAAGTCCATTCGGGCGACGGCGAGAGACTCTCGCTTACTCCGCTGATGGCAAAGGAGTTTCCGCTTCTTCCGGTGGCGGAATTTCTGCAGGACTCGATTCGGGCGACGGCGAGGGACTCTCGCTATCGGGCAGCGGAATTTCTGCAGGACTCGATTCGGACGACGGCGAGGGAATCTCGGCCCCGGGCGAGGGAATCTCCGAAGGACTTGGGGCGGGAGTTTCCTGCGGTGGCGGAACTTGTGCGGGCTCTGGCTGGGGGTTTTGGCGGCTTTGCACCCACAAACCTAAACCGCCACCGGCTAATATCAGCCCCAACACCCCCAGTAGGGGCAGTGGCAGCTTGGATCGCTGTTTTTGAACGGGTTCCGGGGCGGGGGAAGTTTCGGGGTACAACAACTGTTTGGACGATTCTGAAAGCTGAGATTCTGGAATCCTCCCGGACTTCTGGAGGGACGCAGCGACGAGGGAAGGTGGCAGCGACACCGAGGCTGACACTGGCGCTGACGCCGGCGCTGACGCCACCGCCGGATCAAACAGTACCAATCTCTCCGGCGACATCCGACAGTGAGTCGCTACCACGGAGGTGTTGTCATAACCATTTTTCTCGTTGGCGAGACGAATCCAAGACTGAACTGCCGCTTCCAAAGACATTTTGCCCTCAAGCACCTCTGGGCCATAATTCTCCCAAGATTTCTCTACCCAGTCGTTGTCGCTCAAACCGTCGGAACACAGCAGCAGTAAGCCTTCCTCTTCGACAATAAATCGCTGAATCGTCGGGCGCAGGAAATCGGCATCCCGCGTCCCCAAAGCTTGAGTCAGGGCTCCTGCATCGGATCGCAGTTGAGTCTCCCAGTACAAACAATGTCCTAGCTGGACTTCCCTTGAGGCTACGTCGTCGTCCACAGTCAGCCGGTGACAGTAATTTTTGCCAATCCAATAAGCGCGGCTGTCTCCAACATTGACTAAATAAAGTTCGTGGCTGTTATTCGATGGCAAATCCTCGGAAATTTTCACTTTTTGAGGCAACTGGAGGGCCATCACCAAAGTCGTCCCCATCCGTTGCCGCAACTCTTTTCCCTGCTCGTTATTTTGAGCGGAAATCACATTATTCACAACTCTGACTATTTCTTCGAGTTGCTTGATCACCATTGTTGGCGTCATCAACTCTTCTTGTTGAGCAATTTCTGAGAGCAAATTTTGGATTAAAGCTTTCAGGGACTGCACGGCTAATTGACTGGCAACTTCTCCTCCTTCGTGGCCTCCAACCCCGTCGCAAACCATTGTCAAGTAAGGAATTAGTTTCTCGCCCCCTGAAGTTTTGCTAAATTGAAAATCAGCAGCAGTCGGATAGCAACTGTCTTCATTTTGGGAGCGCTGCGGCCCGGTATCAGTCATGCCGACTACTTCTAAGTGCAGAGGCAATTTAGTGGCTTGTTCTAATAATAAATCGTTTAGTTCCAGGGCGATCGCGTCGAAATTCATGCTGCTGCGGCGCATAAACTGACAAATCTCTCCGAGTCTCGACTGCACCTCGGGTTGCGCTGATTCCACCAAACCTGACCACACATCTCCCAAATCCCGCAGCGTCGGTACAAAATTGCCCCGGTGCAGTTCCAGCAGGCGTACCCGCCAACCTTCCACCCGCAAATTTTCCGGTACCAGCAAACTCGAAGCGACTCCCTGTTCCGATAGCGGCGCCCAAAGTTGGAGCATTTGCCACAGCCAGTATACTTGGCGCGCGCCGGTTGTCCCCGACCAAGCTTCTAAAATAGAAGGATACAGGCGACCGAAATTATTGATGGGCACATTTTCCAACAACAGCACCTCTGTCGCTTCCGGTGCTTCCCCTAGCGAACAATAACCGTATACTTCCGGCGTATGCAGCCGTTGGGGATACAAATGCAGGTAAGGCATAATCGTATCCGGCAGTTGTTCCGGGACGCTCGGAGGCAAAGCTGGACGGCTGTCGAGCCAGATTTGGGGTGCAATGACAAAGTATCGATCGGCTATTACCTTCCCCGTCGGCACTTCCTCGGCTGCTTGTCCCACCACCCACACATAGCGATAAATTAAATCCGTTTCGCACGCTGCACACTGCTGGCGGCCAAAGGTATTGCGGGGATCGGGACAGCTAAGATTCGGGCAATAAATGGGTTCGGAGAAACTGCTGATCATATCGAAATAGTTTGTGTAAAAAGATTCTGAAGATATTTGATTCGCAAGCCCAAATTCATGAGCTTGAGAATAAACTGATTTTAGCCCCTATCAATTTCTTAACTGCCTTTGGGCCCCTAGAAATTGTAGTTTCTGCCAGCCTGCACCGGCTTAAATTGTAATTTAAGTTACTTAACTCAGACTTGGAGTACGATGGAAGCCTCAACCTGGTACCGCTGCGCGAAAAATCGCTCTGAGGGGCTGCAAGTCGCAAACCCTTGCATAGTCAGTTGTTGGCAATTCTTAAATCTTAAATTTCCAATCTAAGATCTAAATAGTATCACCTATTCTTTTTATGATCTTGACTCCTACGCTCCTTTGGCTGATAGCTGGGTCTTTGCTCTGTTTGGCAGAGCTATTTCTCCCGACTGCTTTTGTCGCTTTTATGATGGGACTGAGCGCCTTCGCCGTAGCTGGATGCTCTCTAGTTCTACCTTACGTTAATTTACAAATTTTCCTGTGGATGGTGTTTTCGACAGTTTTTGTGCTGCTGTCTCGGCGGTTGATACCAAAAGGCACCGCAAGGGCGATCGCCGATTCTCAGGAAGCAAAAACTTTAACAGAAATTCCCCCCGGAGAAGCCGGCCGAGTCATTTATGAGGGGAATTCTTGGCAAGCTCGCTGCGAAGACACGAAGGCCACTATCCCCCCCAACCAAAACGTAATTGTCGTGGGACGAAAAGGCACTACTCTGATAGTTTTGCCCGAAAATCTCTTGCATTCTTAAACAAAATGCGTAATTAATCACAGACAATTAGTAGTCAGTAGTCAGTAGTCATTAGTCATTAGTCATTAGTCATTAGTCATTGGTTATTAGTCAATATTTAACAGTCAACAGTCAACAGTCAACAGTCAACAGTCAACACTCAATATTTATAGGAGGCGACCGTGGAACAATTTTTTTTACTTGTATTTTTAGCACTTGGCGGCTCAGCCCTCGCAGGTTCCGTCAAGATTATCAATCAGGGAAATGAAGCGCTGGTGGAAACTTTAGGTAAATACAGTGGCAGGAGACTGGAACCCGGTTTGAATTTTGTCAAGCCATTTCTCGATCGCGTCGTGTACGAGCAAACAATTCGGGAAAAAGTCTTAGATATTCCCCCGCAAGCTTGTATTACCCGCGACAACGTTTCCTTCACCGTTGATGCTGTGGTTTACTGGCGCATTGTAGACTTGGAAAAAGCTTGTTACAAAGTAGAAAATCTCCAGTCAGCAATGGTAAATATGGTGCTGACTCAAATTCGCGCCGAAATGGGTCAACTGGATCTCGAACAAACCTTTACTGCTCGTTCTCAAATTAATGAAATATTGCTCAGAGATTTAGATATTGTTACTGATCCTTGGGGAGTGAAAGTAACGCGGGTAGAATTGCGGGATATTATTCCTTCTAAAACTGTACAGGAATCGATGGAATTGCAGATGGCAGCCGATCGACGCAAGCGGGCGGCAATTCTGACATCCGAGGGCGAACGCGAGTCAGCAGTTAACAGCGCCAAAGGTAAAGCAGAAGCGCAAGTTTTGGATGCAGAAGCGCGCCAAAAAGCGACTATTTTGGAAGCGGAAGCTCAACAAAAGGCGATCGTCCTGAAAGCTCAAGCAGAACGCCAAAGTCAGGTTTTGAAAGCTCAAGCTACTTCCGAGGCCTTGCAAATAATCGGCAAAACTCTGCAAAATGACCCCAATGCTCGGGAAGCTTTACAATTTTTGTTAGCTCAAAACTATCTCGATATGGGCTTAAAAATTGGCAGCAGCGACAGCAGCAAGGTGATGTTTATGGACCCCCGCAGCATTCCCGCTACGATGGAGGGATTGCGATCGATCGTTGGGGAAGGTAATAATAATGAGGTGAAAAAGTAGGGGAGCATCTCATATTTGTAAAAACACTTCTTCTGGCTCCTTCCTTCTGGCTCTTTCCTCCTGCCTCGCAGCAAGAGAGCCTCCTGCCTCAAAACTCCAATTTCTAGCTTGGCTGCTTTCATTGAGATGCTCCCAAAAGTAGGGGAGCATCTCATATTTGTAAAAACACTTCTTCTGGCTCCTTCCTTCTGATATCGTTTCCGGTTGCATCGGAATCATAAAAGCGAGTCAACAGTTAACACTCAACTATTCAGTTTTTCGACCCCTCCTTCTACAGTCAACAGTCAACAGTCAACAGTCAACAATCACGGACGGTGTAACCGGAATTGATATGACTCTTTCCTCCTGCCTCAAAACTCCAATTTTGGGCTTGGCTGCTTTCATTGAGATGCTCCCCTTGGTATCTATTTAAACATCGATATTCAGGCAACTTCTCTTCGCCGTTAACCTAATAACTCGACACAGTTAAAACGATCGCCTCCCTATCTCCCAACACCAAACCATACTCCAAACCCTCAACAACCGCTTGATAAGAAGCATCCAAAATATTACCAGAAACCCCCACAGTCGTCCAGCGGTCTTGACCGTTGCTAAACTCAACCAACACGCGAGTTTTAGCAGAAGTTCCCGCACATCCGTCCAGAATTCGCACCTTATAATCTGTTAAGTTAAAATCAGTAATTGCCGGATAAAAATTCCGCAAAGCCTTCCGCAAAGCCGCATCAAGTGCCGAAACAGGCCCGTTTCCTTCCGCGCATTCCAGAATATCTTGACCGTTAACAGTCACTTTCACCGTTGCTAAAGAATTAACTGTTTCCTCCCTACCTTTATCGCAGTGAACTTGAAAACCTTTGATTTCAAATAAACGCTTACGCTTTCCCAAAGCCTCCCGCATTAACAATTCAAAAGAAGCCTCAGCACCTTCAAATTGATATCCCTGGCTTTCCAAATCTTTCAATTTTTCCAAAATTTGGCGGCAAGCAGGATTTTTGCGATCGAGATCCATGCCAAAAGTGCGCGCCTTCGCCAAAACATTGCTCAAACCAGCTTGATCGGAAATCACAATTCGCCGCCTGTTGCCAATTTTTTCCGGTTCTAAATGTTCGTAAGTTAACGGATTTTTCTCAACAGCCGATACATGAATTCCGCCTTTGTGAGCAAAAGCCGAAAGACCCACAAAAGGAGCATGATCATCGGGAGCAAGATTGACAATTTCACTAATCGATCGGCTAACCTGAGTTAATTTAACTAATTGCTCGTCTTGAATGCAATCATAACCCAACTTGATCTGAAAGTTAGGAATCAAAGAGCATAAATTAGCATTGCCGCAGCGTTCACCGTAACCGTTTATAGTTCCCTGTACCATCCTCACTCCTTCCCGTACAGCAGCCAAAGCATTAGCAACCGCAACTCCTGAGTCGTTGTGAGTGTGAACTCCCAGTTGAATTTGAGACTTTCTCCCCCCCTTAATAAGGGGGGGTTGGGGGGGGTGAATTTCCGATTCAGAAATATCCCAACTTTCTATTATTTCTGCCACCTCGCGAACAACCTGACTGACTTCGTGAGGCAAAGTACCGCCGTTAGTATCGCAAAGCACTAGCCATTCTGCACCGGCATCGGCGGCTACTTCTAAAGTTTTAATAGCATAATCTCGATTGTGTTTATAGCCGTCAAACCAGTGTTCGGCATCGTAAATAACGCGCCTTCCCTGACTCCGCAAATATTCAATTGTATCTCGAATCATCGCCAGATTTTCTTCTAGCGTCGTCTTCAAACTTTCAATAACGTGCAAATCCCACGACTTGCCAAACAGCGTCACCCAGCGAGTACCGGCGGACAAAATAGCCTGCAACATTTCATCATTAGCTGCCGTAGTTCCCGGCCGCCTAGTCGAACAAAAAGCTACAACTTCTGCTTGAGTTAGGGGCTGTTCTTTGAGACGCCAAAAAAATTGTACGTCTTTAGGATTTGCCCCCGGCCAGCCGCCTTCAATAAAGGGAATTCCTAAACTGTCTAACTGTCGAGCAATTCGCAGTTTGTCTTCGAGAGATAAGGAGAGTCCCTCGCACTGAGCACCGTCTCGCAGCGTGGTATCGTAGATCCAGAGCCGATTTGTCATGGGAAATTGCGATCGAGAAATTGGTAATATATCACTTACCATATTAGATGAATTTATTTGAATTTAATGCGATAATATATAGGAAAATTAACATAAATCTAACTGGGGTAAATTACTGTGGTCAAGGTACAAGCGCAAGGAAAAACATTTGAGTGCGATCGCGGAGCGAATCTCCGTGAAGTTTTGCTCAAAAACGGCATCGATCTCTACAACGGCAACGCCAAAGTCATCAACTGCCACGGGCTCGGCACTTGCGGCACCTGCGCCGTCACCGTCGAGGGTGAAGTTTCCGAGCCCCAGTGGCGCGAAAAAGCTCGACTTTCGGTTCCTCCCCATTCTCCCGCCTCCAACCGCCGCTTGTCCTGCCAAACCAAGGTTTTAGGCGATATTAAGGTGACAAAATATGACGGTTTCTGGGGTCAAGGTTCTGAAACTGTCTGGAACCCCCAAGGATAGATTTTTTGTTAAGAAAGGCTGATAGGACGATCGCCTTGCCAGATAATCTGTAAGACTTGCATAATAATTCTAACTGTAAGGTGTGCTTAGCGCACCTTACCCTAAAGAAAGCCGAGAGGTCAAACAAGCCAGAAAGTCCCTATAAAAGTTAATGAATTCATCTAAAGATATTCTGATTATTGGCGGCGGAATAATTGGTCTTTCGCTAGCAGTAGAACTGAAATTGCGAGGGGCATCTGTCGCGGTTCTCACCGCTGATTCTAAACAACCGACGACCCGGGCTGCCGCTGGAATGCTTGCCCCGCAAGCCGAACGAATTCCCCCCAGTCCGATGCTGGATTTGTGCTTGCAAAGCCGCGCACTGTATCCCGCCTGGGTGGAACAGCTAGAAGATATTACCGGATTGAAAACGGGATATTGGCGATCGGGAATTCTCGCACCAGTTTGTCAAAATGAGCCTCAAGAAAAGCCACTTTTGTCAAACCTTAATTATCAATGGTTGGACAGAGATGCTGTTCGCCAGCACCAGTTTGGATTAGGTCAAGAAGTAATTGGCGGTTGGTGGTATCCTGACGACGCTCAAGTTGACAACCGCGCTTTATTTCGGACGCTTCAGGCCGCAACTAAAGAATTGCAGATTGAGATTATTCAAGGCAATGCAGGGGAAATTATTCGGCAGGGAAACCGAGTTGTTGGAGTGGAAACAACGGCAGGAAAATTGCAAGCAGACCGTTATGTTTTGGCTGCGGGTCCTTGGTCTGAGCAGTTATTGAATGTTCCTGTTTTTCCAAGAAAGGGACAAATGCTGTCAGTATGTGTACCAGAAGATTGGGGAGTTATCCAGCCCCTGCAAACCGTTCTATTCGGGAGTGGCATTTATATTGTACCGCGTCAAGATGGCAGAATTATTATTGGTGCAACTAGCGAAAATGTGGATTTCATGCCGGGAAATACGCCTGCGGGAATCCAAACTTTGCTAGCAGGATCGATTAAGTTATATCCCGAATTACAAAATTATCCGATACTGGAGTTTTGGTGGGGATTTCGCCCTGCTACTCCTGATGAGTTGCCGATTTTGGGTGCTAGTGCTTGGGATAATTTGACCTGGGCTACGGGGCATTACCGCAATGGCATTTTGTTGGCTCCGGTGACTGCTAAATTGTTGGCGGATTTGATGGCGAATCAGAAATCAGATCCGTTATTGGCTGCTTTTCATTATTCGAGGTTTCCTGAATCTTGGAAGTTTGAAAATGGTAAATAGTGAGATTTTTTGCTTTTTTTAAGACGAGGCAGAGCCGGGGAACTAGAAACGACAGTCAACCAAAAGGATATTTTTTGCTATAATCTAATCAGCACAATAGGGTTTTGTAAGTTATGACTTTCAGTGATGTGGTCGAGACGATCAAGAATCTTTCTACTGACGAAAAGCAAGAGCTTCAACTGTTGTTGAAGCAATATCTCCGGGAAGAACGTCGCGAAGAGATGTATCAAAACTTTAAGTCAGCGCAGATTGAACAACAAAAAGGGGAACTGAATTTTTTTGCTAACATCAATGAACTCAGAGTAATGATAGAGGAATAATCGTGGAAGTCAGTTTCAGTTCTTCATTCAAGCGTGCTTTCAAAAAGCGGATCAAAGGCGATGCTGATTTGGAGGCTAGGTTTTGGCAAAAGCTGGAACAGTTCATCAGAGAGCCGTTTGAACCAAGCTTAAAAACTCATAAATTGTCCGGTAGGCTCAAGGAGTTTTGGAGCTTTAGCGTAGATTACGACGAAAGGGTACTTTTCTACTTTACAGAAGACGGAAAAGCCGTGTTTGTAGATTTGGGAAGTCATGATGAAGTATATTAATCGACAGAACAGTTGCTACAGTAATCTGTATCTGTAGGGGGCACAGTGCACACCTTACCGCTGGAAGCAGCGCGCCAAACCATTTTTTGGTAAGTCCTGAATTAGTTCGCATCCTGTTTTTTGGGTTGGTTTAATTCCCTGCATTTAGCAGCAGCCAAATCGTAAGCATTTTGGTAATCGCTACCGCCTAACATCAAATCGCCGTAATATTCATAAGGTTGATTGCCATAAATCGGCAGCGGGTCGTCTTCAGGATAATCTTCTTTTGATTCTTCTAGGATTGCTTTGAGTTTCTTGACGCTGAAGCGCTGGACTGGGAAGTAATGAATGTCTTGAGCGATGAAACCGAGATGGGGAAAGGTTGGGTCAACAATTCGCTCGTCTAGTTCAATCCAGCTATACTCGATGGGTTTATATGGCACTCCCGGCACAGCTAAAAAGCCTTGAACATAAATCGCGCCCTCGGTGGCTAATGCTGCTTTACAGGCGTTGTCAAAGCAGTTTTTACGGTTGCTTTTGATGCGAGCGGCCATTTCAATAGAAAGCGTCTCATCTAATAGTTCGGTCATAACCCATTTCTAGTCGCGTGTGCGATTAGATTGTAGCAAATCCGAGCTATCTCCGAGCACAAAAAACGCAGGCAATTGCGATCGTCCTTCAAATTCTCGTCTCAAGGAGTTGATCCAAAATCTTCTGCGGTTATGGATGTTGTGTCAGCTTTGGTTTCCGAGGCGGGCGGTTTGTCGATCGCCCCTATAGCCCGCCAATAAAACGTTTTCGCGTGTAGCCCAAATTTTGAGCGTGCGATCGAGTTGGGGTAGAACCCGCAACCGTAAAGTGTGGCACAGAGGATGCAAGCAAAAATAGCGGCATACATCACCGAATGCCGTGCAACCAACCAATGATATTCATGCCTTCCGGTGCAGCGATTTGTTCGGCTGTTGACAGGCTTCACAGTTTTTTCTGTAAACAAAGCACAGTTGTGATAACCTCATAAATGTGCAAAAATCGGTTCCAACAAAAAAACCTTTGGAAGAAACGGGGAAAGTCCGGCGTAAATCCGCCCCTGTCCCGCAAATGTGATGAGATTATACAGTCTCTACGGTTCCGCATCACTTGCAATTCCTAACTGAATTATCGCTAACAGATTATCTGTAACGACCGTCAAGAGAGCCATCCGCTAGCTCAATTTTGCTTCAAATCATTGCGACATACCATCCCACCCAAGAAATTATTCTGCTAACAAATGACGGTCAAATAGAAATCGATTTTCTGCAACAATTAGACATTACTCTTGCCGTTTGTTATGATTAAGAACGTCAAAGCTGGGATAAATTTCAGCTTGGCGAAACCACCAAAAGGATGAGCTAATGAACTAAATATTATCCGCAGTTTTGTAAAGTATGGGCAAAATTTTAACCGCAATTAACCCAATTACCTGCAATAAAACACAACCCAAAATAGCGAACCTCTCCTGATGCTAAGCTAAGCACTTATCCACACACCATAGATATACTGAATGAAAAACGCGATCAACAAGTCGGATTTTGTGCTAGCTCCTTATATGAAGAGCAACAATTTGACAGCTACTTGCCAAATACTCAATACAGTCATTCCTTATACATTATTATGGTTTTTAGCATTTAAAGCTGCTGCCATTTCTGTATTCTTGCTGCCGCCGATAATGGTGTTGATGACACTTTTTTCAGGACGTTGTTTTTCTTTGATGCACGATTGCGGGCACTATTCTCTTTTTAGTTCCAAAAAAGTCAATCGCCTTATGGGTTTTCTGCTAGGTATCATCAATGCGATTCCTCAGTACCCCTGGTCGAGGGGACACGCTTATCACCACAAACATAATGGTAATTGGGATATGTACCGAGGCCCTTCGGCGTTGATATCCACCGAAAAATTTGCGGCGCTAAGTCCATTTAGTCAAAAGATGTATCAGTTACTCAGACACCCATTGATGCTGTTTCCCGGTGGTTTTTTCTATCTAATTATTAAGCCCCGACTCGCGCTAATCTTGGGAATTACTGGTTTTATCAGACATATTTTTGCTTGTCTCAATCAAGATTTTGGCATGGGTTTATCTGCAATCATTGCTTCTTATAAATCCAAACATTGGTATACGACGGCTGAATTTTGGGATTTACTGTTCAACAATATTTGTGTTGTTGGTAGCTGGATTTATCTGAGCAACTTACTGGGGTTTGGCTTTTTCTGGAGTGTTTACTCAATTGTCATGACTTGTTCGGCGGCAATATTTATCTGTATTTTCTTTGTACAGCATAACTTTGAGGGTTCTTACGCCCACAAAACAGAGGGCTGGGACTATCTGCTGGGCGCAATAGAAGGCAGCAGTTATCTGAAATTACCAACTATTCTTAATTGGTTTTCGGCTGATATTGCTTACCACAATATTCATCATCTTTCTGAGCGAATACCTAACTATAATCTTCGGGCTTGTCACAATGCTAATATTCACCTGCTTGCTAATTCAAAATCCCTGACAATTCGCGATATTCCTGACTGCTTCCAATTCATTCTTTGGGATGCTGCTTCAGATAGTCTGCAATCGATTAAATTATTTCAACAACAAGAAGAAATTCCCTTGAGTAATGTAGCTAATTAAAATCGAGGGGCAATAAATTTGGTTGCTTCTTGCTCCCCAAAATCCTATGGTATCGTTTCCGGTTGCACCGGAATTATATATAGCAATCCTTGCAGGAGTTGTAAACTTTTTACCCCACCCCAACCCTCCCCTTGGTAAGGGGAGGGAGTAAGAAATTCACAAATGATTTAGGATTGCTATAGAGGACACGGCAGTGCCGTCTCCCTACCCGGATTAATTGTAGGGACACGGGACACTCGCGGTGTCGAAAGCTGTGGGTAATATTAATTCCGAGGCTACCGGATTTGGTATAACTCAAAGTATGGGTCACTGGTCAATGCAGCAATTCCTCTAATTTTTGCTGGTTCCACAAATACTGATAAAGCCCTGTTTGCCCTACCAATTCAACGTGACTGCCACTCTGAACTATTTCTCCTCTCTCCATCACAAAAATGCGATCGGCACTAGCCGCCGCCGACATTTGATGCGAGATAAAAATTACCGTTTTGCGATCGGTTCCCGTTGCCAAGTTTCGCAAAATGTCGGTAGCAGTTTGATTGTCAACGCTGGAAAGAGCGTCATCCAAAATTAACACCGGGGCGTCAACTAACAAAGCGCGAGCAAGTGCTGTCCGCTGGCGCTGTCCGCCGGATAAAGTAATGCCGCGCTCGCCGACAACTGTTTTGTACTGCTGCGGAAAGTTGAGGATTTCGGCGTGAATTTGCGCTTGTTTTGCTGCGGCTTCAATCTCCGGCTGTTCCGCTAAAGGGTTTCCGTAGCGGATGTTATTCTTGATGGTAGTGCCGAACAGAAAGCTTTCTTGCGGAACGTAGGCGATCGCCCCGCGCAATTCGGTCAATTTTACCTCGGTAATATCCTGTCCGTCTACAAATAACTGACCCGGAGCGATATCTAGCAAGCGTGGCAGCGCATTAGCTAAAGTTGATTTTCCCGATCCGATCGCCCCAACAATTGCGACAGTTTCTCCCGGTTTTATGGTAAAGTCAACATCTTTAAGCGCGGGTGTCTTAGCGCCCGGATACGTATAATTTAGATGGCGAGCCGCAATTTCGCCTTTGACTGGAGTTGCAAGTTCAACTGCATCGGGAGCATCCTTAATTTGCGGTTCCACAGTCAGAATTGATTCGATGCGATCGACACTCACTTCTCCCCGCTGGTAAGCAGTAATTGTGAAACCCAACAACGCCGTCGGAAACACCAAACGCTCGACATAAATCAGCAACGCCACAAAATCGCCAATGCTAATTTGGCCACTAGCAATTGCCCCGCCACCAGCAGAAAGCAGCACCAATAAACTAATGCTTGCCAAACCGCCCAGCAGTGGAAAAATAAAGTTTCTAGTTTTTGCTAATTCCAAATTTGCTGATAGCAACTTCGCATTGGAATTGCGAAAAGCTCGGCGTTCGTTTTCTTCTTGAGCGTAGATTTTAATTACGGACATCCCGCTCATATCTTCTTGAATTAAATCGCTCATCGCCGACAATTCCTCTTGCACGGCTAACTGTTGGATGCGAAGTTTGTCGCTAAATAACTGTACCAAAACCAGCATTAAAGGATAAACTGCGATCGCAAACAGCGTCAACCTTACATTAATCCCCAGCATCACCGGCAAACTCAAAGCATAAGCAAAAGCTGTATTCGCCAAACTGAGCACCGCAAACCCCACCAAGCGCCGAATATTGTCCAAATCGGAAGTAGCGCGGTTAATTAAATCTCCTACCGTATTGGCTGCAAAATAAGAGGGTTCTAATGTTAATAAATGATTAAATATTTGCTGTTTGAGGTCAAATTCGACTTGACGCCCGACGCCAAACAGCAAAATCCGCGACGCCATCCGAATCACCCACATGATTGAGGCGAGAATCAGAATTAGTGCCACGAAGTTGAAAACTTCGTCAAATTTTGTCGCCACTTGGAGAGTGTCAACTGAATTCCGAATCAGCAGGGGAATGTAAACGCCCACAGCATTGACAACTAATAGCGAAAAAATGCCCCAGAATGTTGGTTTCCAGTGCGGGCGCATATAAGATCCGAGTTTTTGCAGTCGAGAATAACGAGCCATAGGAAGAAGGAAGAAGGAAGAAGGAAGAAGGTTCGGCAGCGGATTTTGTAACGGATGTAACGGATGGATGCTGAAGGAAGAAGGAGTCTTCCCCAAGGTTTTCAGCAATTAAGAACGTCCTAATAGTCTTGGCGGTTGCTATAGAAGGTAGAAGTTTGAAAAAAGAATAGAAGCTCTATCGAAAGGTAGATGACCGAAAACACAAGTTAAGAAAATTTGAATAAAAATTCTGCTTGGGGATGACGCGCCATAAAAGTTGGGTTTGGGGCCGAGCCAAAACCCGATCGAGATGTAACAAACCATATTATATCTGCGGGACAGGATATCTGTGAGGACACGGCAGTGCCGTGCCCCTACCCGCTGTGGCCACACGGCATTGCCCTGTCCTTAGCCACCCGGAACGATCGCCCAAATCCCAATCCGCCCCCGCAATCCCGCCGAGCGTTGAGTCGCGCTACAATCAAAAATCGATCGACTTAGCACTCAGACTCAGAGAGTGCTAAATTTGCTAATGTAAGTGATTGGAGACAAACATGACCAAAATAGTTGCATTTAGCGACAAATCTCGGCGGGCACTAGAACGCGGCGTCAATCAACTCGCCGATGCTGTCCGCATCACCTTGGGCCCGAAAGGCCGGAATGTCCTATTGGAAAAGAAATACGGCGCTCCCCAAATCGTTAACGACGGTATCACCGTTGCTAGGGATATCGAGCTCGAAGACCCCCTGGAAAATGCTGGCGCTCGCTTAATTCAAGAAGTCGCCTCCAAAACTAAAGATATCGCAGGCGACGGCACAACAACCGCAACGGTTCTAGCTCAATCCCTCATTCGCGAAGGTTTGAAGAATGTCGCTGCAGGCGCAAACCCAGTCGCGCTGCGCCGGGGTATTGAAAAAACGATCGCCCACTTGGTGCTGGAAATCGAGAAATTGGCGAAACCCGTCGAAGGGGCTGCAATTGCTCAAGTCGCCACTGTCTCCGCCGGTAACGACGAAGAAGTCGGCGCCATGATTGCCCAAGCCATGGAAAAAGTCACGAAAGACGGCGTAATTACTGTTGAAGAGTCGAAATCTCTGACAACGGAATTGGAAGTGGTCGAAGGGATGCAGTACGATCGCGGATATCTTTCTCCGTATTTCGTCACTAACACCGATCGCATGGAAGTTGAGTACGAAAACGCTCGCATCCTGATTACCGACAAAAAAATTAGCTCGATTCAAGAACTAATTCCAGTTCTCGAAAAAATCGCCCGCACCGGTCAACCGCTGCTAATTATCGCCGAAGATATTGAAGGCGAAGCTTTGGCAACTCTGGTAGTCAACAAAGCCCGCGGCGTATTGAACATCGCAGCAACGAAATCTCCTGGTTTTGGTGAGCGGCGCAAAGCTATGCTTCAAGATATCGCCGTTCTCACTGGCGGTCAACTGATCTCCGAAGAAGTCGGACTCAGCATCGATACCGCAACCCTAGAAATGCTCGGTACCGCCCGCAAAATTACGATCGACAAAGAAAACACGATCGTTGTTGCTGGCGAAGAACACAAAGCTGACGTGCTAAAACGGATCGAGCAAATCCGCAAGCAGCTAGAAGCGACGGATTCCGACTACGACAAGGAAAAGCTAACCGAACGCATCGCCAAACTCGCCGGCGGCATCGCTGTAATTAAAGTCGGCGCAGCTACCGAAACCGAGCTCAAAGACCGTAAACTGCGTATTGAAGACGCTTTGAACGCTACTAAAGCTGCTGTGGAAGAAGGTATCGTTGCCGGCGGTGGCACGACGCTAATTCACCTGATTACAAAAATAGATGCGATCAGAAATACTTTAGACGCCGAAGAACAAGTAGGCGCTGACTTGGTGAAGAAAGCTTTGGAAGCACCTTTGCGTCAAATCGCTGATAATGCCGGCGTTGAAGGTTCGATCGTCATCGAACGAGTGCGGGCGAGCGAATTCAACATTGGCTACAACGCACTCACCGACGTGTACGAAGATATGATTGCCGCCGGGATTATTGACCCGGCTAAGGTGGTGCGATCGGCTTTGCAAAATGCCGGTTCCATCGCTGGTATGGTTTTGACCACTGAAGCTGTGATTGTCGAAAAACCCGAGAAGAAAAAAGCCGGCGGCGACATGGGCGACATGGGCGGCATGGGCGGCATGGGCGGCATGGGCGGCATGGGCGGCATGGGCGGCATGGGCGGCATGGGCGGCATGGGCATGATGTAGTCTTCAGCCATTAGTTTGTAGTGTGTAGACTGCGCCATAAGCACCATGCGTGTAAACAAGCGCGTCTTATGTACTACCCGTCTACTGTTTGACGATTAAGGCAGTTTATCCTCCCGGCATCCCCTGATTGTCCGGGGGGATTTTTTATTCTCTTGTAGGGGCAATCCCCCCGTGGTTGCCCCGATATTTGAAACACCGATTCCCTCGTCCGTGGAGGGGGTAGGCACGGGGGCACTACCCCTACAAAATCCCGATTTTCGTGAGAATGAAACCGCCCTGCTTCTTAAGGGAGATGCAATGGGGCTTGGCATTAAGCTATAGCGATAGTTCTCAGGGATTTTAAGCTTAAGTGGACACCTATGCAGTGCCCACCCTCTCGGTCAACTAAAATCCTTCCCAGAAACCGCGTCTCCCCCTCTCCCCTGATCCTTTAAGACGACGGAGTTACATTGTTGCTGTGCAAGTCTTGAGGAGATTGAAACAGAGTTTCGAGATAAACTCTCGCAGCTTGGCGATAACTGCGCGAAGCTTCAGGCGTACCGCTATCGGCATTCTGCAACAAAAACAGCGATAGGGCGGCGCAAAATACTCGGTCTAGATCCCATTCGGGATGGGTTTCCAGGTAAGTTTTGAGAGAATCGTGCAGCGTTTCGGGAATTTCAGCAAAAATACTGACTGTTGGGTTCATCATTTTTTTTAGTCTCGCTAATAAATTGAAAACAGAACCCCCCCTTCGGCCGGATACAGGTGCAGGGACGGCCGAAATCAGAGCGCTTTTTTTTAGGTCGGTCGCATCATTGTGCGCTATGAGGGGGTGGGTTTGTCAATGTTGCGAAATATTACAAACTCCTTTATATAAAAAAAAGGTTTACCAAAGAATGAGCTTTTTAGGGCATTTTTTGTTACATATCTTTATGTGCTGGGGGGTTTATGAGGAATTAGCCAGCAAGTTAAGGAAATCCCCAATTCCGCAGCAAGATGCTACCGTGCCGTTAATTTCTGTGGAAAACTTTGTCGGATCTGTGGAAAACCTCAGACTTGCCTGTGGAAACGCTGTGGAATGTTTAGGGAAAAGTCAGGGAAAAAATAAGAATTGCAAAGGGCATGGGGCATGGGCATGGGGCATGGGGCATTGTTGACTGTTGACTGTTGACTGTTGACTGTTGATTAATGTTAAGGGCATGGGGCATGGGGCATGGGGCATTGTTGACTGTTGACTGTTGACTGTTGACTGTTGATCAATGTTATTGGTTATTTGTTATTAGCCACTGCAAAGGATTAACAACTGACTACTGACTACTGACTACTGACTACTGACTACTGACTACTGACTAATGACTTCCTAAGTGCCACTCTGCTGCTTTTTGGTGGATGGTTGCCAATTCTGCCGGCGGCATTTTGTCGAGATTGGCTAAGATAAAGCTCATGCGACCGATCGACTGAAGTTTGTCCCGGTGGCGCGCTAGGAAATCCCAGTAGAAGAAGTTGAAGGGACAGGCATTTTCGCCCGATCGCACTGTGCGATCGAATTTGCACCCCCGACAATAATCACTCATTTTATTAATGTAATTGGCAGAAGCAGCATAGGGCTTCGAGGCCAACACACCGCCGTCAGCAAACAAACCCATGCCCAGCACATTAGTCTGCATTACCCAGTCATAGGCATCCACAAACGCACTGTGGAACCATTTTTCTAGCTCCTGGGGCGAGATTCCCGCAATTAGACCAAAATTGCTCAAAATCATCAACCGCTGGATATGGTGCGCGTAACCGCTGCCTTCGACTTGAGTTAAAACTTGGCACAAACAGTTCATATCTGTTTTACTAGCGTCCCAAAAAAACTCCGGCAGTGGCTGAGTGTGGTTGAACCAATTCTTTTCAAAATAATCAGCATCCACGTAAAAATACATACCGCGAATGTATTCTCGCCAGCCCAGAATTTGGCGGATAAAACCTTCGACGCCGTTTAAATTTAAGTTTTTTTCGAGGTAGGCTGTTTCGGCCGCTTGAATAACTTCTAAAGGATGCAGCAAGCCAATATTGAGATAAGGAGAAATTAGGGAATGCCACATTGTTTCCTCCCCCGTTACCATCGCGTCTTGATAAGGGCCAAAAGCGGGGAGACACTGTTCGATGAAATTATCTAATACTTGCAATGCTTGCTCTCGTGTAACCGCCCAGCGAAAAGGTTCAATACTTCCGTAAGTTGGGAAAGATAGAGATTTAACTTGTGCGATAACTTCTTGAGTTATGGCGTCCGGTTCAAACCAGAGAGGTTTCGGTGTATCCAGTTTTCCTTTTGGTGGCTGACGATTTTCTTTGTCAAAATTCCACTTCCCTCCCACAGGTTTATTGCTGCTATCTATTAAAACTTGAAAACGCTGGCGGCTGGCTCGATAGAAGTCTTCCATTAACAAACGTTTGCGGCTTGAAGCCCAATCTTTGAATTCTGTTTCTGTCCAGAGGAATTGATTGTTGGGAATTAGGGTTATTTTACAGGGGAGTTGCAAGTTTTGAACGAGCTGTAAGAAAGGTCGATCGTTCGGAGCCATCACCCGCACTTCAGTGATATTGTGAGCTTGTATCCAAGCTTTGAGAGGTGCTTCAAAGTCCTCCGCTTTTGTGTAAGTAACTTGCCATCCACCGCCGCGCAATTCTTTAGCGAAGTGCCGCATTGCCGACCAAATTAATACTAATTTTTGTTGGTGGTAGCGCCGCTGTTGAACGTGCTGCCAAGATTCAATTAAAATTATCGGTAGGGAGGATTTATCATCTGTGCGGTTGAGAGCAGCTTGGTTCTCCCACAGTTGATCGCCTAATATCCAAACGCCAACAGTCATTTTACTTTTTTAGTGAAACTTATTTTTTAGTTTTTATGAGGCCTGGATGTCTAGTCAAAAAACTTAATTTATTGACAAATCACAACTCATAACTTTTCAGGTTATCCTGAAAACTTACTAGAGCATAACATTGATTTCCAAAGATAGGGACACCGACCAGCAAATTTAAATTTTATGTCGGTGTATCCTTCAGATGTTAATAACTTGGTCAGCGTCTCTACTGAAAAAAATTTAATGTGTCCGTTATCCCAAAGAACGGTAAAATGTTGATCTAGTTTGCCAGAAGCCGCTAAAACCAGATTTTTTAAATAGCCGTGATAGGGTGTGGAAATAATTAGTCTTCCTCCTGGCTTGAGGCATCTTTTTGCAGTTTTTGCTAGTTCTTTAGGATAAAGCAAGTGTTCGATTACTTCAATAGCTAAGACAACATCAAATGAGTTCAGAATATCGATATCTGGAAGGTCGTAAATATCTGCTTCGATAAACTGACAATCGGGGAAACTTTGACGGGAGATGGCAATTCCGGGGGCAGAAGTGTCAACGCCGACAACTTCGCAGCCGTGCTCTGCGATAACGTGACTGAGGCTGCCATTGCCGCAGCCGAGATCCAAAACTCGGAGTTTTGTCTTGCTGGTCTGCTGAAGTGTCGCCAGCATTTCTAAAAGGGGAGATATCAAATATGCGTGATGATATCTCGGACGGTTGTTTGTGTAATAATACGTATAATTGCTAAAGTTTTTTTTCATCGATTAAGCTATGGAGATTATTGCCGAGACCGCGAATTTACGGATCGTGGGTGCACTGTTTGGGCCAAGGTTGCCCACATTAGGGTTGTCAGAGTTGATCGGCAGCTCGATCGTCTCATTCTTTTTGTTTGACCGGTGAATTATTGTCACTGAATCAATCGGATGGCAAAAGAAATCTTTCACAGGATGCCAAATCTCGCATCGCCCATCTCTGGCCCATCTCTCGAAGGCATTGGGAAGAAAAAGTCCGATCGAGCAAGAATTATCTCTGTACACTAGCCGGAAACCGAACTTTTTGCCTGTTAATTTGGGGTGAAGGCATCTATGCGATTCTAGCTTCAAGCAACTGCGGTATGTCCACCCGACGCTTTTTCCAGCCGGAAAAATGTGCCCTGGGGCGATCGGGTGTCACTCGCTCCGAGAATTGAGAAGGGAAGTGTGATCGAAATCACAGGCATTTGCCCAACAAATTGCTGAGCATCTTTTAGTCCACACACTTAGAATCGAGATTACTACAGTGGCTTCTATAATTGTGTTTAAATGTTGTTCTGAAGCTGTGTTGTCCAGTCAGCAGAGCCCCCTAGACAGATTCATGCTTTCGGTCTGGTTTATTTCACTGTAATGGTCGCTGTTGGGTGTTGCACCTTAATTTAGATATTTCCTATGGTTAAGTTAGGTCAATCCTCCTTTCGCCGTATTTTACTGTCGCGGATTTTGTTGCTCAGCGTACCTGTTCTACTGGTGGGGGAGTATGTTACCTATCGCAAGGCACGCTCGACGCTTCTGGAAACTGCTCGTCAAAACTTGACAGAAAGTGCAGTCAGAAAAGCAGAAACTATTGAACAGTGGGCGAAATCGCTGAAGTCGAATCTGATCGGCGCTTCGGAAAGCTCGATGTTGCAGTCGGTAGATCCGAAGGATTATCAAAAGTTTATCGCCCAATTAGGGCAGCGGTTGCCAGCGCAGGTTGATTGCTTGCAATTGACTAATTTAAAGACAAATCAAGTGATAGCAAGCACTTGCGGGCAGCAGCCGATTCAGTCGTTGCCGGCAAAATTTTGGCCACCCGTACAGCAGCAGCAAACGCTGCTGGACGACAAGAGCGTTTACATCAGTCTGTCCTTACCTCCGCAGCGACAGGGGACAGCAAACGATCAGAAGGCGGCTTTGGGGGCTGAGGATTTTCCCGCTGCGGGTAAAGAAGGCTCCGATAGCCAAGCGAGTTTGGTGTTGAGCGCTCCTGTTTACATTCGTCGGGGCAATACCCTGCAGTTGAGTTATGCTTTGAGTTTGCAGTCGGCATTGCCTGTGCAAACCAGCGCTCCCAAGGGTTCTTTAGCCGGCTATACGGTGGCGATCGACCAAGATGGGACGATTTTGGCGCACCCGAATATCAATCGCGTGGGCCGCAATATTGACCAAGAGGCAGATGCCGCTCGACTAAAAAGTATTGTCAGAAGGGCGATCGCAGGCGGAACAGCTTTTCTCCACCTATTTTCCTTTGAAAGAAATGGTGTAGAGTTGCTAGCAGGATACGCCGCAATCCCGAGTCCTTCAACTACACAGGAGAACAGCAAGTGGATTATTTTAGCTGTCTCTCGTTTAGATTACGCTCTGTCGGGTTTGGAAGAAATTCAGCAAGTTTTATTTAATTTAATTGTAGGTTTGGTTGCTGCTAGTATCATCGCGACTTTATATCTGTCTCGCGACTTGGCGCGTCCTGTGGAAAAACTGAGAGACTACGCGATGAAAGTAGATACGGAAGCGTCGCAGACAGTTCCCCAAGATTTCCAAATTAGGGAATTTAATCAACTATCAGAAGCACTCAACAGCATGGTGCAGCGCCTCAGATCCTGGGCCAGAGAATTGGAAGTCGCAACCAAAGAAGCGCAAGTTGCCAATCAATTAAAAAATGAATTTTTGGGGAATATTTCTCACGAATTGAGAACGCCGCTCAACGGGATTATTGGTTTTATTCAAATTGTGCGGGACGGCTACTGCGATGACCGAGATGAAGAAATGGAATTTTTACAGCGGGCCCACGACTCGTCCATGCAATTGCTTAATATTATTAATGATATTTTGGACATTGCTAAAATAGAATCCGGCACCTTCTCCATGATGTTAGAAGTAGTTGATATTACTCAGGTACTGGAAGACGCGATTGATTTGCAATCGGCTCAAATTGAGGAAAAAGGCTTGAAGTTAAGTTTGCCAGCTCCTCACGATCCGATTATTGTTCATGCCGATCCAGAGAAGCTCAAACAGGTGTTTTTAAATGTTTTGAGCAATGCCGTTAAGTTTACAGAGTCGGGCAGCATTAGTATATCTGTGCGGCTAGAATCGAGAACTAATTCTGGTAGTTTTAACGGCAGTGGGGAAAGTACGACTGGCACCAGCGGTCAAAGCGATTGGGTGGTGGTGACAATTAAAGATACGGGAATTGGTATCGATCCCGAGCACCAGCAGAAATTGTTTCAACCTTTTGTGATGGCTGATGGTTCTACAACTCGCAAGTTTGGCGGTAACGGTTTGGGCTTGGCTATCTCGCGAAGGATAATGGAATCTATGATCGGAAGCATTACCCTGCACAGCGCGGGCGTGAATCAAGGTACTACGGTGATGATTTCTTTGCCTGTCAATCAGCCGTCAAGTTTTTATTTTCACAGCCCGGACTTAGTAACGGAAAAGGGAAATTTCAAAAGTTGAGGAGTGATTTTCCCAATCTCAAATCTCAAATCTCAAATCTCAAATGGTATTAGGGGCTGTCCGCCGAGTTCGAGGGATTTGCTCAAAGTGCTGAGAATGCGGATTAATTCGACGGAGGCCGCGCCCGAAGAGGTAGGACAGGCGGTATTAGTTTGCACGCAGTTGAGGAAGCGATCGCACACTCTCATCAGCGGTTCTACTTGTTCTAAACTCAACACTTCGCGGTGTCTGATGCTTGTTGGCTGCGGCGCGATGATCGCACTTTCAAAAGAGTTATTCTCTTCGCCCCCGCAATCTGAATGGCCGCGCTGCACAATCAGCGGAGTTTCTGGCGACATTTCGTCAAAAATCAAGGTTCCCAAACTGCCAACAACTGTTAAGCGCCGTTGTTTGTCGGGATTTAGCCAGCACAGGTGAATAAATGCTTGAAATCCGTCGGGATAGGTGAGCGTTACCCAAACTAAATCTGCTAGTTTTTCTGCAGGATTAGTAGTCAGCAGTGAAGGAGAAAATTGATTTTCAATTTCTGCTGCTTCTTGATTTATTCCTTCTTCCTTCTTCCCTCTTCCTTCTTCCTTCTTCCCTCTTCCTTCTTCCTTCTTCCCTCTTCCTTCTTCCTTCTTCCTTCCTCCTTCTTCCTTCTTCCCTCTTCCTTCTTCCTTCTTCCCTCTTCCTTCTTCCTTCTTCCTTCCTCCTTCTTCCTTCGGAAAAACAGTGCCGATCGCCCTTACTTCAATTGGCGTTTGTTCCAGCCAAGTATTGAAAATAGCGATATCGTGAATAGCCAAGTCCCAAAGGGCATCAACGTCATGGCGAACCGGTTCAAAATGGGTGCGCTGGGCGTAACCGTAGCGCAATTTTCCGAGTTGATGCTGTTGAATAATTCTTTGGCCTCGATCGACTGCTGGATGAAACAGATAAGTGTGGTCAACGAAGAGTTGCCGCTGCTGTTTTTCGGCTAATTGACAGAGTTCTATTGCTTCAGTCAGGTTGAGGGCGAGGGGTTTTTCTGCTAAGACGTGGTAGCCTTGTTTCAGCGCTGCTGCTGCGAGGGTGTAGTGTGTGGAAGCTGGAGTAGCGATCGCCACAGCTTGCAGTCTCGGCAAGGCTTGCACTTGAGACCAATCGGTAGCTAGAATCACCGAGGCATCAAGATTAAACTGTTTTTGAACGGCCTCCAATGAATCTCGATTCGGGTCTACCACCGCTAAAACTTCGCTGTTGGGATGTTCGATAAAGTTGCGAATTAAGTTAACTCCCCAGCGGCCTGCACCCAATACAGCTATTCCGATTTTCATTAATTATAATTTCAAAAATCGCACAGCAATTATAGCATATTTTGTGATTATTATCTATGTTTTAACTCAAAAAAATCACTGTTGACTGTTGACTGTTGGCAGTAGTTATTGGTTATTTGTTATTGGTTATTGGTAGCAGCTAACAAATAACCAATAACTGATAACACCAGTCAACAGTCAACAGTCAACAGTCAACAGTCAACTGACTACCAACTAATTTATTGAAAGCTGCCTGAGCCGCTGCTTGTTCGGCCGCTTTGATCGATCGACCTTTTCCCTCTGCTACCAACTTTCCCTGAATGAGAACTTCTGCGGTAAAACGATCCTCCCCGCCCTGCACTGTCCCGGTTTCTTGCACGCTATATTTGGGCAAAGTTTTGTATTTGCCTTGAGTCAACTCTTGGAGAGCAGCTTTGTAGTTTTGGCGGGCAGGATCGCTGCGGATTTCTGTCGCTAAGCGTTGAAAGTGAGAATCTAGCCAAGGGCGAATTAATTCTAAGCTCTGGGTACTCAAATAAAGCGCAGCCAGTACCGCTTCCAAAGCATCGGCTAGCCGGGGTTCAGCGCCTGTTTTGTCCGAGGCGGCGCTGCTGGAAACAATTAAATAGCGATCGAACCCGTAACTTTCAGCGATTTTAGCAAGAATGCGATCGCTCACCAAGATCGATCGAATAGCAGCAAATTCCCCCACTGTACAGTCAGGATAAATCTCAAACAACAATTCCGACGCAGCCAGCCGCACAACTGCATCGCCGACAAACTCTAGTTGCTCGTAATTTGCCTTAGCTGACGCGCTCGCATGAGTCAAAGCTAAATCGAGGAGATGCCATTTTATCGAAGCATCCTTCGTCAGTCCCAATTTTTGAATTAATGTTTCAAGTTGCTTTTGGCGACCCGGATAAATCAGATTCATACGGAATGGGGAATTGGGCATGGGGCATGGGGCATTGGGCATGGGGCATTGGGCATGGGGCATTGGGAATGTATCTGGTGTATCTCACCTTATTCTAAAAATATCTAAAAATTCTCTGACTCTCCCACTCTCCCACTCTCCCCCTCCCCCACTCTCCCAGTCGGGGATTTTGGGGGGGAAAAAGTCGGACATAAGCCGGGTTCTGTTCTCTCAACTGCAAGCAGTTTTCGAGGGCAGTTATCTATCTGGGACGCCTGTTACCAGACGCCTCAAGCAGTACCAAAAAACGGAACTGGTAAAAAACCAACCATAGTCCCTCCGACCTTGCTCCCAACTGGGGTTTACCGAGCCAGCACCTCTCGATGCTGCTGGTGCGCTCTTACCGCACCTTTGCACCCTTACCAAATTAGTTGTTGCTTCCCAGTCAAAAATCCTCAGTTACTTACTAATGACCAATGACTGCTGACTAATGACTAATTGGCGGTATCTTTCTGTGGCACTATCCTCACGATCGCTCGCACTGGGCGTTACCCAGCAAGTTTGGTTTTTCGGGAGCCCGGACTTTCCTCAGACAAGCTTTCACTCATCCGCAACCGCCTGCGCCTACTTTTTCCCCAGATTTATTGTACGCGATCGTTCGTCAATCAATTTGGGATTTGAGATTGAATATTTTAACTTGTCGCCCACTTAACTTGGACATTTGTGTTTATTCTCACATCTGGCACTATTGTCAATAAGCTTTTTATGAACAGGACAAGATGCCTGTTCCACAATCAAGTTTATTTTTTGTGGAACAGGCATCTTGCCTGTTAAGCGAGAATGTTGCAACATCTCAGTTTATTCAAACTCTTGTACGGTGGGCCCGAAAGCCCGCCCAACAATTAAATTTCCCTGCAACTCCCTTAAAATCACTCACGGATGAATCAGGGGGCACAAAAGTTGGCAATTATCATCCAAGGATTTATGGCACGGATTCAACTAGGGGCAGGAAAGCTTTTTACCTAACAGGATTTTGAATTATTCAATCTTTAATCCCCAATCTCAAATATTCAATTCGGTTACTTTAATGAGTCATCTTTGATAGTAGAAAAATTATCAAACCAGCCCCGCCGCCAGAAGAAGTAAACTAAACCAGAGGCGATTCCTACCATAACAGCCCAACACAGCGGATAGCCAAAATACCAATTCAGTTCCGGCATATTCAATGGCGATTTCTCTGTATTGAAATTCATCCCGTATACTCCCGCCACAAAGGTTAGAGGAATAAATATACTCGAAATTACCGTCAGCAATTTCATGATTTCATTCATTTTATTTCCAACAGATGACAGATAAACATCCATTAAACCCGAAGACAACTCTCGATAGGTTTCCACCATATCCATCACCTGCACCGTGTGATCGTAACAGTCGCGTAGGTAAATTCGCACCTCTGGACTAATCAAATCACTGCTATCTCGAATCAAAACATTAATTGCATCCCGCTGCGGCCAAATGGCACGGCGCAGAGTCAGCAATTCTCGCCGGATTTTATAGATTTTTTCCAGGGTTTTGCGGGTGGGGTTAACCACCACTTCATCCTCTAATTCTTCAATGCGCTCTCCGTAAACTTCTAATACTGGGAAAAATCCATCTATAATCGAATCTAACAAAGTATAAGCCAGATAATCTGCTCCGTGTTTGCGAATAATTCCTTGTCCTTTACGAATGCGATCGCGCACTGGTTCAAAACAATCATAGTCCGGTTCTTCCTGAACAGTTAGCAGGTAATGCTTGCCCAAAATAAAACTTACTTGTTCTTTATGAAACGTATCTGATTCTGGATGCAGCATCACCATCCAAGCAATGATTAAAATGTGTTCTTCATAGTCTACAACTTTCGGTCGCTGGGGAACATTAACTACATCTTCCTGAGCCATTACGTGCAAATTAAATACTTCGGCCATTTGCCGCCAAGTTTCTTTGTTTCCTAATCCCAACACATCAACCCAAGAAACAGATGCTGTATCTAAATACGCAGCAGCTTTTTGAGGATTTGCCAAGTGGGCGCGAGTAGCTGCTGTTTCGCAATAGTCAATTAATACAATCTCGGGAGGCGGCGCATCGGGTTCTAAGTCGAGAGTTCCCGGCGGAGCCCCCTGATCGTCATAAAAATAGTCAACATAGGAATCATCATCATCCTCATCATCTTTAATTGGTTTTGCAACGGCACTAGAAGTATGTATGCTTTTGTATACCATGCTAATATTCCTGACTTTTAGAACCTTTAATTAGATTATCATTTTTCTCGTGCAACTACCAATTACTAATGACTCATTACCTCTGCCGAAGTGGAATCTCGATCGCAAATTCAGTTCCCTCTCCCGGCGCGGAAATGCACTGTAGCGTCCCTCCGTGTCTTTCCACCACAATCTGATAGGAGATAGACAGTCCCAAACCTGTACCTTTGCCTACTGGTTTAGTAGTAAAAAACGGGTCAAATACCCGACATTTAACAGACTCTACCATGCCCGAACCGTTATCTGAAATTACGATCGCCACCCGATTATTCTCCAACACATCCGTGCGAATCCGAATCCACGGCAATGCGGCGCAACTTAAAGGTAAACCAGCAAAATCTTGCCGTTCCTCTTCCGAATAACTCGCTAATTCCAACTTCCTATTCCTGACATTCGCTAAAGCATCAACAGCATTATTTAAAATATTCATAAACACTTGATTTAACTGTCCCACGTAGCACTGTATCTGCGGCAATTTCCCATATTCTTTAACTATTTGAATAGGACGATTTCTGCCATTTTCTTTAATCTTGTGTTGCAAAATCAACAGAGCACTGTCTATTCCTTCGTGGATATCCACACGCTTAAGATCGGATTCTTCCAGGCGGGAAAAGTTACGCAAAGACAGAACAATTTGGCGAATTCGATCCGCTCCGGTTTGAATTGAATTCAGCAGGTGCGGGAAATCCTCTTTCATGAATTCTAGTTCTATTTCTTCTGCCAAATCTTGGATAACCGCAACAGGTTCCGGGTAGTGTGCTTGGTACAAACTGCACAGTTCCAGCAAGTTTTTGGCATACTCACTAGCGTAAGTGATATTACCGTAAATAAAACTGACAGGATTATTGATTTCGTGAGCAATTCCCGCCACTAGCTGTCCCAAACCCGACATTTTTTCCGCTTGAATTAGTTGAGCTTGAGTCCTGCCTAGTTGTTTCAATGTTTGCTCTAGCTGGCGATTTTTATGTTTTAATTGAGCTTCGGCTTGTTTGCGCTTGGTAATATTGCGCGCTAGAATAATAATCTGATCTGAATTAAACGGCAACAGTCGGGCTTCATAAGTTGTTTCTCCTTCCGACATCGAAAGCGAATATTCTATGTCGATTGAGTTTCTTGTTTCGGAAATTTCAAAGATTGCTTGGGCAAATTGGCAGGCGACATTGTGTGGCAATATTTCTGTCATTCGTTGACCCATAAAATGTTCAGGAGGTACGTATAAATTCGAGGAAGTTCCTGACAAATAATCCACAATGATACCGTCAGCATCTAGTCGAAAATACAAATCAGGCAAAGCGCGAAAAACTGCTTCTAACTCTAAAGTTTTTTGGCGCAATGCTTCCTCGGCGTAGTAGCGATCGCTAATATCAAAAATCACCCCGTCCAAATAGCAAACGTTTCCCTCTGCGTCGAACACAGGAGAACCTTTATCCCACACCCATTTAACCGTGCCGTCTGCTGCTAGCAAGCGGTATTCCAAGTTATAAGACTCTTTGTTTTCTATGCTTTGCCGAATAGTTGCTTCTACTTTTGCCAAATCTTCCGGATAAATAATGCTAGCAAAAGTCCGGCCTCTCCTGTCCAAAAGCCAAATAAAATCTGCCGCCGGGTAGCCGGTTAATAAGTAAACGGCATCGCTAATAAAATTAGTCGAAAAATCGCACTTCCAGCGATAAACAACTCCGGGAATATTAGCAACCAAAGACCTAAATCTTGATTCACTTCTACGCAAAGCTGCTTCCGATTCATGTCGTTCGGTAATATCGTGAGCGAAAGCTAGCACTGCAAATACATTACCTTCAGCGTCGCGTAGGGGAAGTTTTTGGGTATCAAAAATATGTACTGAACCGTCAGCAATAGTTGCCGGATCGCAGGGATTGTGGATGATTTCGCCTGCTAGTACAGCAGAGTCGTCTGTGCGGAAGCCTCGGATATTCTGGGCGGAATTACCAAACACTAAATCTTCGGAAAATCCTAACTCTAAATCAGATTTGCCAATTATCTCTTCGACTGTTTTGCCGATCGCTTCAGCGAAACTCTTGTTTGCCAAAATACAGCAAAAATTTTTGTCTTTGGCAAAAATCCAGTCGCTGGTTTTGTCTATTACTGTGCGTAGGAGTTGTTCGGAACGTTCGGTTTTTTCCAAAGACGCCTGTAGTTCTAGTTCTAGGCGCTTGCGAGCAGTAATGTTTTCAAAAGCAACACCGACGCAGTTGTTGGGTAATGGAAAAGCTTTAATAGAAAAAGCGCGAGTTATGCGGCCGCCTTCATCGCCGTCAATATCTTCAAGTTCTACGGCTTTCTGGGTGCGAATTACCGAAGCAAATGCTTGGGGAATGTTTTTCGATCGCAGGTGGGGAAAAATCTCGTCGATTGTCATTCCCAAAACATCAGCCATTTCTAATCCGGTAAATAGGGTAGCAGCGGGATTCGAGGCGATCGCCCTGAGAGTGCTATCATCGTCTATATTTTCTAAATGGTAGACGTACAAACCAATCTGCATATTCTCGACAATTTGGTCGTAGAGGCGCACGCTTTCGTCTACCTGCCTGCGTTCGGTAATATCTTCAGTAATCCCCAAAACGTACTGAGGACGGCCTGCAGCGTCGAGAATTGGCACTTTGCGGGTGTGCAGTATTCTCATACCTTTGTGGCGAGTTTGGATCGGCTCTTCGGCTATGTCTTTAACAGTAGATTGGTTATGATCACCTGTCAATATTTCCCTGTCTTGAGCAGTAAAAACATCAGCTTGTTCTTTCGGGTAAATATCGTAGTCATTTTTGCCGATCGCCTCTTGAGAGGTAACACCTGCGATCGTTTCTCCCGCTTTATTCCACAGCACAAATTTTAGCGAAGAAGCATCTTTAGCAAAAACTCCCACCGGCAGATTTTCTACTACAGAATTGAGGAACCCTCTAGCTGATTTTAATTCAGCTTCTGCACGCTTGCGTTCGATGCCTAAAGCGATGACATCGGCAACCGATGCTAAAGTTTCCTGAAAAGGAGCTGTCAGCGGCTGGCAACTGATAATTACCATGACTCCCACCAGCCGTTCTTCGACTATTAAAGGGTAGCCAGCGAAGGTAAAAATTTGCTTAGGTATTGGGCAATTTGTCGGCTTTTGACTGGTATTGATAATTGCTACTTCGGAACTGTGTGGCGGTGTTGCTTTCGGGGATTCTTCCTCTGGGAGTCCAAAATTATTCAGTTCAAATCCGCAGTCAAATTCTGGTTTTTGCTGTTGGGCGATCGAGTTAACCTTACTTTCAATAAAGCGAGCCCGATCGTCTGTGCGACTGTATATTTCCGATGCTGCTTGCAATTGGCAAACATTATGTTGAGAGTTGAAAGTCCAAATTTCAGCCGAAGCGACATCGAGATTTCGCACCATTGCCTCGCAGCAGGGAAGCAGGATATCTTGAGGGTGTCTGGTGAGGGCAATACCCACATCGGCTACCATTGCTGTGAGGCGAGAAGCTTGGGCTTTTTCTGCTTCCAACCGTTTGCGATCGGTGATATCTTCCACCAAAGAAAGCACGGTAAAAGTGTCGCCGCTGCGAATAATCGAGTTGAACCAGCGACACCAAATTACCTGTCCGCTTTTAGTATAGTTGCGGTTAATTGAAGTATTGCCGTTGCCAGTGGCTAGTTCAAGCTCGATCGCGCTTACAGCCTCTCTATCTTCCTCGCAAACCAAAGCCAAATCGCCGAACTGCTTGCCCATCATATCATCGGATGTCCAGCCAAAGATTTCCTCGGCGCGTTTCGACCACTGAACGATCCGAAAATCTTCATCCCAGCCTACCATTGCCAGCGGACTGTTAGCTGCATTCAACCACAGTAAATGGTTCGATCGGCGTAACTGTTGAGTTTTCTGCTGCTGCCAGCGGTAATGCCGGGTGATATCTCTACCGACGCCCAAAACCCGCATCTGCTTGCTAGAGGCATCCACCGCTGGCGTATAAGCAGTTTCGTAAATTTTAATCCCGCCGTCTGCCGTCGTCACCTCATGAATTGCCAGCCGTTTTTCCCCGGTTATAAATACTTGTTGCAGGCAAGAATCAATCTGCGAGATTATATTTTTTACAGCAGCATTATTGGGATATAATTTTAACAATTCCTGATTAGTTTTGTTGACTATTTCATCCGGATTCAATCCCATCCAAGCAGCAGCTACTGGATTGATCGATATGTACTTTTGCTGTCGATCGCACTCTAGGAAAGCATCAACAGAGTTAGATAAAAAAGACTGAAACGAGTTGATAACTTCCTGCATGGGTATTTTTTCATGAGACAAGCTTTGTATTATGGAAACCTCATGTCTTTAGACTCCTATGTTGCACCATTTTCAATAAGCTTTTATGGGCGGGCAGGATGCCCAACCCTACTCCCCAAAAAAAATTAACTCTTTGTGGAACAGGCATCTTGCCTGTTCTTGAGAATGGTGCAAGATGTGAGTAGACCGATCGAGGTAGCACTCATCAGGCAGTTTTCACCGCCTTGAATATTGATTATTGCTACAGGGGGCTACTTCGACACTTGGTACTTTTATGATCTACTTTCAACGGCACAATTACCGTTTTAAATATTTCACGCGCGATCGCATAGCAGCTTGAGCTTACACCCATAATTTTGATAACGTAATCAGTTAAGACGATAGCTGGTCAACTATGTCTTTTGATTAGGGCATGAAACCCAATCTATTCAGAGGGGTGTGCGGACTTGCAAGTTAAGCTCTAAAATTTTCCTAAAGTTAGTTTAACCCACTCCAATTTTTTTGTACACTTTACTGCTGCGTTTCCCGGTGCAATTTTTGGCGCTGTTCCTATAATACAAAAATTTTAAAGAAATAGTATTTTGGGGAATAGAGCTTAATTACAGCAGATGCTCTTTTTTTAAACAAGACCCAGCGGAGACAAAAGCGAAATCGAGAGACGGGGAGACGGGGAGGTGGGCAGAGGTTAATCGACAACATTCGAGAAAAATGCTTAATAAGTGCCGGAAAGCTTACCAATTCCCGATTCCCAATTCCCAATTTGGTAATCTGAAAGCGGTTTGGCAGTACGCCCAGCAAAGAACGCAAGCCGTGCAAAGCCATGTAACATAAAGATTGCGATATTTTTCTATGTAATATGGAACTATTAGATACCTTGATTGTGGGTGCGGGTATTAGCGGTTTGAGTTTGGCGCACGCACTTCACAAGGAAGCAACGAGTGCATCGCCGCTGAAGATTTTAGTCGCTGAGAGTCAGGGACGTGTGGGCGGGAACATCACAACTGTGACAGCGGGGGGGTTTCTCTGGGAGGAGGGCCCGAACAGTTTTTCGCCGACGCCAGAATTGATGAAGTTGGCTGTGGATGTGGGATTGAAGCAGGAGTTGATTTTTGCCGATCGCAAATTGCCTCGTTTTGTTTATTGGCAAAATAAGCTGCAACCGGTGCCGATGACTCCACCGGCGATGATTCAGTCTCAGTTGCTGAGTTTTCCGGGGAAACTGCGGGCGCTGTTCGGGGCTTTGGGGTTTGTCGCGCCGGCAATGGGCGATCGACTTTCGCAGCAGGGTGACGAGGAAACTGTTTCTCAATTTTTCCGCCGTCATCTCGGTACGGAAGTGATGCAGCGGTTTGTGGAACCTTTTGTTTCTGGGGTTTATGCGGGCGATCCGCAACAACTTAGCGCGGCGGCTGCTTTTGGGCGGGTAACGAAGATGGCCGATGTGGGTGGCGGACTGGTGGCGGGGGCGCTGCTTTCTGCTAGGAACAGACCCCCCCAACCCCCCCTTACCAATGGGGGGCTAAAGACTGTTGCAGACCCGAATGTGCCTAAGACTAAGCCGGGGGAGTTGGGTTCGTTTAAACAGGGGTTGAAGGCTTTGCCAGAGGCGATCGCTGCTCAATTGGGCGATCGAGTGAAACTCAACTGGCATCTAACTCGCCTCCAGCGTACAGAACGCGAAACTTATATTGCTGAATTTTCCACGCCCGACGGACAGCAACAAGTTGAGGCACGCACCGTGGTTTTGACAACGCCCGCTTATGTTACAGCCGATTTGTTGCAGCCTCTGCAACCGGAAATTAGCAGTGTTTTACAAGCTTTTACTTATCCTACGGTTGCCTGCGTTGTGTTAGCATATCCGCACTCGGATGTCAAGGGTAAATTAGTAGGTTTTGGAAATTTAATTCCGAGGGGGCAGGGAATTCGCACTCTGGGGACGATTTGGACATCAAGTTTATTTGCCGATCGCACCCCTGGGGGCTGGCACACTCTCACCAGTTTCATCGGCGGGGCAACAGACTCGGAAATTGGCAATCTTGACTCAGAACAAATCGTTCGGGAGGTACACCGAGATTTGTCTCGGATTTTGCTGAAACCAGATGTGCCACAGCCAAAAGTTTTAGCGGTGAATGTGTGGAAGCGGGCGATTCCTCAGTACAATTTGGGGCATTTCGATCGCCTGCAACAAATCGATGAGGGCTTAAAATCTTTGCCGGGGGTGTATTTGTGCAGCAACTACGTTGGCGGCGTGGCTTTGGGAGATTGCGTGCGAAGGGGTTTTGATCGTGCACGAGAAGTGGGCGAGTATTTGCAGAACAAACAATCAGATACTCGATCGATCTGAATTCTTGTGTGGGGAGGGCGGGTTTACAAATATCGAGTATGCTAATCCGAGATATTGGTGAACCCGCGCCTACAGCCTTCTGCCTTCATATCCGCTGCCCAATGCCGAATGTTACTAGGTTGTGGGTTCAAACTTGTAACCCACCCCCCTGACGGTTTGAATCATCGAAATTTGATTGGCATCTGGTTCAATTTTGCGGCGAATTTGACCTATATGGACATCCACCACGCGATCGGCTCCTACATACTCGTAGTCCCACACTTCATGCAGCAATTCCGATCGCCTCCACACGCGACCGGGTTTGCTGGCCAAACAGTACAGCAGGTCGAATTCTAAAGCAGTCAAAGCAACTATCTGACTGCCGAGAATTACCTCGCGGCGAACCGGATCTATTAGTAGCTCTCCAAAAGTAAGAGTTTGTTGTTCGGCGGGAGTAACAATGCGTTTGCGCTTCAAAATTGCTGCAACGCGAGCTCCAATCTCTACAAGGCTAAAAGGTTTAGTAATGTAGTCGTCAGCACCTTCGGCAAACCCTTTCATTTTGTCAGCTTCATCGGTTCGGGCAGTCAGCATCAACACAAACACGCCCGTGCGTCTTTGCATTTCTTGACACAGTTTGTAGCCAGTTGTATCAGGTAAATTTACATCGAGAACTACTAAGTCAGGATTGAGTTGCTCAAATAATTCCAGACCAGTCTGACCGTCCTCGCCAGACTCAACTTGATAACCTTGCTGGCTCAAAAAACGGTGAATTAAATTTCGGATTGCCGGGTCGTCATCAACCACAAGGATTTTTACAGGGGCCATGACCACAAGTTTGCTTGAAGAATTAGGCAAGAATATTCAGCCATAATAATAGAAAACTGGATACAAATCTCGAAAAAATTGAGCTTTTAATAGTTATAGCTCTATTTATAACCTACGCAAAATTTCAGGCAATAAATCTCCAGGAACTTTGGATAAGGCTAAATTTTGGCCTGGCAGCCCACATTCACTATAGAAAGCTCTAATCGTTTTGACAATATAGCTCAATGCTGTTTGCCGAGAATCAGCAGCTTGGGAGTTTGCCGAGGCTTGCAGGTTGAGTTTATCCCCATATGTTAACCCTTTGTCATTGAGATGTTGTCCCCATTCGGCGCACACTTGCAACTGGTGGTGTAGTGCTGCTTCTAGATGGCTTGTCTGTGCTACTTTGTTGGCGGCGAAATCTGGATCTGTGGCTAGTTGATAGTGGGCTAGTCCGAGATTGTTGCGGGCGGCCAAGGCGTCAAAAGTGAGTTGGGTTCGATCGAGCTTTCCGGCAATATCCAAGGCGGCTTCGTAGGCGGTAATCGCCTGCTGCAATGATTCCGTCCGCGCCTGTTTCTGCTGGAAGTGGTTCGCCAAATGCCAATAAGCGGTACCGAGATTGTTGTAGGTGGCGGCTGCGGCTGCGGGTACTAATTCTCGGGTGCGGTATTTCAATGCTTCGCGGTAGGCGGAAATCGCCCTGACTAGCAGGGGTTCTGAGGGTTGGTGCTGGGCGAGGTTCCAGCAGGCGGTACCGAGGTTGTTTTGCACTCCGGCATAGTTGAGGGGTTCTCGTTCGGGACTGTAGCAGGAGAGTGCTTGGGTGTAAGCTGCGATCGCGCTTTTGAGATATACGATCGGCTCACCATCTTGGGCTAAATTCCAGTATGCTGTCGCCAAATTATTCTGAGCAGCAGCGTACTGCTGAGGCTCCACGGCGGGGTCTAGATCCAGCAGCGCTTGTTGGTAAGCTGCAACTGCGTGCTGCAAGTTCTCTGTCTTGTCTCGATAGCGGGCTAAATCTGCCGAAGCGATGCCCAAATTTTTGTTTAATCTAACGCGGGTTTGGGGTACGGTTTCGGCATCTGTTCGGTTCAAACCTTCAAGGTAGAGGGCGATGCTGCGTTCAAGACAGGATACCGGATCTGATGCGTTATGCTGCGTGCGATCGCGCGATAGCATCCAATAGAGAGTGCCGAGATCGTTAAGCAGATCGGAAATTGGCGGTAGGCTGTTGGACTCCTGGGCGTACTGAGTTAAATTTTGTGTCAATTGGGCAATCAGCCGCGCGCATTCATCAGTTAGTGGTTGATTTTGCTGGGAGTTGGTGTCAACGTCGAGATACGCAATCACTTGTTCGATCGCGCGAATGGCGATTGTCAGGTTTTGCTCTGAAATGTCTCCGCCCAGAATGCGATCGCGGTAGTAATTCCCCAAACTGTGATAAGCCAAAGCCAAAGCTTCGCAAGAACACTGATGTTCTTGCAGCAGTTCGATGTATTGCAGGGTTTGCAGCGGCAGAAAATTTTCCTCTGATTCGGCATTATTTTCCGCTTCCAAATCCTCAGAAGCCGCTGCTAGCACCAAATCTGCCAGTTGGACGGATTTAGAATCTGGCGCTGGGGACGGGGGATGGGAAATTGAGGATTGTTCCTCATCTGCCAATTGGACGGATTGAGAATCAGATGCTGGGGACGGGGGATAGGAAATTGGGAATTGTTCATCGGGAATTGGGGATTGTCCAGACAAAGAAGATATTAAAAGTTTGTTGCCAAAGTCTCCGCTGTCCCGCAGGTTTCGCAAGTCTCCTGAGTTCCCGAAGTCCTCAAAGTGCCCGAAGTCTCCCTTAGCTGGAGTTGGTTCGCCTTCAAACTCAAATACTCCGGTTCGCCAGTGCCAAAATTCCGGGGCCGATTGCTCGATCGAACTTAGCCAAGGCCGCGACACCCACAGCAACAGAGTAGACTCGCACATTTGCAGGTTTGCTTCGATGTCTCTCAAATAGCTCAGGAACGACCACTGCACGGCTGCTGACTGCCTGGTCAGGTGTTCTGCCCCAAGAATTTGAAATCCCGGCAAAGGGCTGTAGCTGCCCCTGTTTTGGGGCGGTGGGTGTTGGGTCAGCCACGCGGCGATCGAGCCCCAAGGATTTGGATCGCTCAAGTCCAGTTCCAAACTGACAAATCGGGGGTAGTAGATCGGGGAGCGAGGATCTGAGCCTGCGCTCTCTGCGGCTAATTCTGCGTGCAAGCGGGCTGCCAGACAGTCCCGCAAGCACAAGTCGTCGCAGGCGGCAATAAAAATTTGACGGCGTAAATTGAGGTCGATCGCCTGTTTCAAGCGTTGATAGATCAGCTTGTTTGAGCTAGAAACTTTTTGGGAAGGAATAGACATCAGGGTCAGCCGATTTTAGATTTTAGATTTTAGGTTTTAGGTTTTAGATTTTGGATTGTAGATTTTAGATTGTAGAGTTGAGAGTTGAAATCTCGATCGCTCATAACTCACAACTAAGCCCCGAAGGCAGTCAATCGATTTTAGATTTGAGATTTTAGATTTGAGATTGAAGCCTTGACCCCACGGATAAATTCGGGGGCTCCTTTATCGGATACAGGTTTTTTATTTCTGGACGGATGAATCCGGGGGCTTGTATCCTGGATGCTTGATTGTCAATCGCACCGATGATGACTAAAGGATTGTAGATTTTCAATTGGCAATTTTATGTGGGTGGCGAACCAGTGTTAGTATTTGCAACCCAAGTCCCTGAACCCCACAGCCAAGAGGAAAACACCAAATTTATGCTTGTCTTATATCAAATCCGTTAGCATCGGAATAGTAAATTCGAGTTCACTGTTCACGGCGTTGACTGTTCACTGTTCACGGCGTCAACCGTCAACCGTCAACCGTCAACCGTCAACATCATTCCGGTGTAACCGGAATTGATATTATTTAGCTTTCCAGCTCGCTCGGCACGCTTCAGGATTGTCGCAACTACCTGCTTTGTATTGAAACACAAAAACCATGTTTCCTTGGGAAAGGAAAACATGGTTTCTCGAAGGATTATTTAAAATTGCGATTTGAAGCAGCTTTGAGTCTCAGGCCAGTTTTCAGACGGAGGCCGCCACGTACACCAAACCGGCGACTAACATGGCTGCTGCAATACCCATGATGATGTAGTTGCGTTGCTGATTTTTGTTGGGAGGTACGGCTTCATACACCTTCGGCTCTTTAGCAAAGTTGTTCAGGCGTCCATCGTCATCTTTGATGTAAGGCATCAGTCACAATCCTTAATATTTTTGATGTTTACAACTCTACCAAAAAAGCGCCCAGGAAAATTCAGGAATTTATTTGGATGTGACAGTGCCTGTTTGGGGAGAAGAGGCGATCGCATAATCTTTGATCGGCATTCTGCCTGCTAAGTACGCCATCCGCCCCGCTTCTGCTGCCATTCCCATTGCTTTTGCCATTGCCGGGGAATTTTGGGCATTGGCGATCGCGGAATTAATCAACAGTGCATCGGCTCCCATTTCCATTGCTCGGGCCGCTTCGCTGGGCGTTCCGATCCCCGCATCGACAACCACAGGAACATTTACCGTGTCAATAATTATTTGAATGTTGGCGGCATTGTTGATCCCTTGCCCTGAACCGATGGGCGAACCTAAAGGCATGACTGTTACACAACCGACTTCTTCGAGGCGTTTGGCTAGCAGGGGATCGGCATTGATGTAGGGCAAAACGGCAAAACCTTCTTTGACTAATTGTTCTGCTGCTTCCAAAGTGCCGATCGGATCTGGCAGCAAATATTTAGCATCGGGAATCACTTCTAACTTGACAAAATTATTGTCTTCTTGCCCTAAAAGTTTCGCCATTTCCCTGCCTAAACGAGCTACTCTAATAGCCTCATCCGCAGTTTGACAACCGGCAGTATTTGGCAGCATCCAGATTTTAGTCCAATCGAGAGCCTCTGCCAATCCTTCATGGCCGGGAGCATTTGTTTGCACTCGCCGCACAGCTACAGTCACAATTTCGCACCTGCTAGCGTTGACACTTTGCTGCATTTCTGCGATGCTGCGATATTTTCCCGTACCCGTCATCAAGCGAGAATGAAAAGTTTTGCCTGCGATAACCAAAGGTTTGTCTAAAGGTGGCGTTGCTGTATCTACTGGATAGCCAAAAATGCTGTACTCAAGTGCTTCTTCCCACTGTTTTCTACCACCCATCATCTCTTCAAGCAGCCAACCTTCTTTGATAGTTAGATCGTCGCGGGTAACAGCATATAAAATTTGCCCTAGAGTAATTAGTTTAGCATCTCGCGGCATATTGTTCTGCAATCCACGCCCGACAATCTCTTTAAATTCGCTGAAATGATCTTCCATTTTTCCACTCTTCCCTTGTGATGATTTGAATCTGTTCGCTGTTAAACACCAAAATTAATTTTTGAATTTGCTTTTCGGTATCCCAAAACAGAGCTTGTTTGATGCCAGCGTTGATTTTCCAGACATCGTAATTTTCTCGGTTGATGTGAAAAATAACGGCTGATGCACCTTGATTTTTTGCTCTACTGATGCCTTCTTGCACTCGGTCTCTGATGTTTTGAGTCTGTTCTGTCAACTCCTTAAATTCGCAAATCTCACCGTCAATCTCAGCATCTGGTGTTCTCACACCTTCTGCTGCTTGCTCACTCAACATTCTAACTCTCTTCCCTATTTTAGCCAAAACTTCAGCAAGAAAGATTTCCGAATTATTAAGATTATGTTGTTGGTGAATTAGCACAAATCCGCCAGCTATCTCATCAAAATAATATCGCCGATATTCTGGTTCTGCATTTTCGTAGATGGCTCTGCTTGTCTCGATATATTCTGAATTCACCGTTATTATACTGTCAATAGACTCCGAGCGGGTAGAGTTAAAGGTATGAAATCAACTGTTGAGCAACTGGCTAAAATTGGAATATTTACCAGCTTAAACCAAACTGAATTAGAGCGATTGCAAGAACATACAGCAATTCGGACTTACCGACAGGGAGAAGTTGTGATGTATGAGGGCGATCGCATCCCCGAAAAATTATACACTCTTTTGAGCGGTTCTCTGCGGGTTGCAAAAACAGCGGCGGCGGGCAAAGAAACAATTCTCCGCACTTTATTTCAGGGAGATATTTTTGCCGCACCTGCTTTGCTAGGCAACGGCATTGCCCCCGCAACGGTGACGGCAGAAACTGATGTGGAAGTTCTTACCACAGAACGGGAAGTTTTGCTAGCAGCAATTCGAGAAAATCCCGAGATTGCTTTGCGAATATTGGCGGTGTTTAATCAGCGGTTGCAGCAACTGCACGAGACTGTGCACGGGTTGGTGTCGGAAAGAGCGATCGTGCGGCTGGCCCGATTTATTCATTACTTTGGCGTCGAGCAAGGTACGAAGAGGGCGGATAATAGTGTATGTTTAGAAAAACGTTTTCCCTACTATCAAATTGCTCGCAGTATTGGCATTACCTACGAAGAATGCGTGCGGTTATTTAAGAAACTCAAGCCGTTTGTATCCTACAGTCGAGGCGGTAAAATTATTGTATTGGATTGGGAAAAATTGGAGGATATCGCCTCGGGAGATGAAATATAGCAACCCTCGCATCATTTGTGAATTTCTTACTCCCTCCCCTTGGTAAGGGGAGGGTTGGGGTGGGGTAAAAAATTTACGACTCATGCAAAGATTGCTATAGACTAAATGTTAAAGTCCCAATTCTTGTGGGGCGGGTTTCAAAAACACTATTTGACTGCTACTCACTATATAAAACCGCCCCCACAATCTGTGAATCTGGGCGGGTTTATGAGATGATTGATTTTAGGCAAGTATGGTTGATTAAACCCGCCCCCCCAGCAATATTGCGGAAATTAATTAGCCTCGGAAAGTGTCAAAATAAACGCCAAATTTTCTTCGGCTTTCAAAGCGTGAATAGCTTGACCGGGCATGAAGACAAATACCCCTGGTTCCAAAACAATATCCTTGCCTTCCAAAGTCAAAATACCCTTTCCTTCTATGACATTAACTGTGGCATTCCGTGCCGAAGAGTGTTCCGAAATTTCCGTTCCGGCAGCCAGACAAAATAAACTGTACTGACAATTCTTGTCTTTGACTAAAATTTTGTTCAGCACTCCGGCGGCGGGATATTCAATTGCGTCTCGGAGTTGGATTGCTGAAGATTGTAGCGGTAAAAGAGTAGTAGTCATAGTTTTTGACAATTAATTAATTAATTTGGTCACAAGTCTCGAATTTATCAGTGGCTTCACTTTCTTCAATCGAAAAGTGAAAATCGAAAATCAATTGACTCGGTTAAGATTGTTTTTTGGCCGAGATAACGATGTAGCCTAGATCCTGTTGGTAATGCTGGAAAACTCGACGCATTGCTAAGATCCGATCGCGAATTTGCGATCGACTTAATATATTCCACACAATCCGCACAGTACCCAAAAGCCCTTCATCTTGCAGCATTCGCGACAAATTTAGGAGACCCATCGCCCCTGTTTGACACTTTTCTACTTGCAAACCCGCGTTTTGGCAAACAGCAATCCAGCCAGACTCAGACAAAGGCGTTGAATTAGCCCGAGTCACTTCTGATAAAGCTTTGTGAATTTCTGATTCTCGGTTTCTAGCTAAAAGTTCGTGAGAGAGAAACTTGCCGCCTGGTTTTAGCCGATCGCAAATTCCCGATACAATTTTAGCTTTCCCCGACGGCGACTGCATTGTCAGGATAGCTTCAGCCAACACCCAATCAAACTGTTGGGAAATCCGATCCAAGTGAAAAATATCTCCTTCCACAATTTCCACTCGATCGCTCAAACCCGCTGCTGCAACATTAGCACGAGCGCGGGCCACACTGTCGGGATTTTTCTCAACTCCCACTACTTTTACGCCAAAACGTTCAACAAGGGCGATCGAACTATATCCAAAACTAGCAGCCAACTCCAAAACAGTCTCCCCTGGCTGAAAATCCGCCCATTCAAATAACTGTTCCGTAGCAAGTTTTCCCCCCGGCCGCAGCATTTTCTTACCCGCCGCGGCCAGAACTTCATGTCCGGGTGCAGTCTTAAAATTGAGAGCAGTATTGGTCATTGAATTGACCTCCTATTTAACCTTACTCTCAGTTTGCCAGATTCTCCCAAATCTTTCTATGATCTAGCTCATATTCAAAATATCGTAGGCTAACGAACCCTACAATATCAGGAATTATACCATGTCCGCCCCTCAACAATTCGGACTTTTTTTGATTGCCAACACGGAATCTAATAAGAAACAAGAAAATTGAGAGTTTTATGACTTACGCAAAATTTCCACATCAGCGGGACAATCACGGGGATTATCCCTACAAACATCCTATTAAGAAACAATTGTCTCATTCCGCTCTTTAAAACATTGCTGCAACACCGAAATAGGCAGTTCCTTCAATTGACCCGATCGCACAAATTCAGCATAAGTATCAGCCTCTATTGCCTCCAAATCCCCTTCGAGTTTGTCGATAGTCATCTGCCGCAGTTCAGGAGATCGATCGTACATTTGATTGATTTCTGCTTGCAGCAAGTTTAATTTTTCTTGAAGCTGACTCACGAGATGATTGGAAAACTCAGGCTCGATTTTACGATCGCCAGATTCTTCAGATAGATGCTTGAGAACCCGGTTGAGAGCAACACGTTGGGCGATCGCCTCCAGATACTGCTGACGCAACTCCTGGTTGTTCAACAACCCCAGTTTTTCCAGCAGCGCCTTGGTGGTTAAACCTTGTACTAGCAGCGTAAATAAAACTACGCCAAACACGATCGCAATAATTTTTGGTCGATCGGGCAGAACATTGGGTACGCTCAAAGCTAAAGCAATCGAGACAGAACCTCGTAATCCTCCCCACCAAATTACAGTTTGATCGGGCAATGAAATTTCAGAGTGTCCTAACCAATTGCTCAACCATCCTAAACCAAAAATAGCGATCGCTCGCGTCACAAACATCGCCACTACAGTTATGCCAATCACTCCTAAATTCGTTCCCAAATCAGTAAACCTTATCTGATCGCCAATCAGCAGGAACATGATCGAATTTACAAAAAACGCCAAAAAATTCCAAAATTGTGTTACCGCAAGTCTGGTACTGGGTTGCATACCGATACGAGAGCCGAAGTTTCCAAATATCAAGCCCATCACCACCACACCAATCACCCCAGAACCACCCAATTCCTCCACAATTATATAAGTGCCGTAGGCTGAAACTAAGGTTAACGATTGCTCCACCAAAGGTAAATCAAATGGTTGAGTCAGATAAGAAACTCCAAAACCGATCAAACTGCCGACAACAACCCCAATTCCCACAAAAGCTAAGAAACGCGCAATCAGAATTGGGATGCCAACGTCATCAGTCCCTAGAGAGAATCCCACCAAAAAACTAAAGGCAACAATAGCAATGCCATCATTAAATAAACTCTCTCCCTCCACCAGCAAAGCTAGGCGTTTTTCAACTCCCAGTTCCCGGAACAATGCAATTACCGAAACAGGATCTGTAGCAGATATACTAGCTCCTACCAACAGGGCGATCGCTAAAGAAACTCCCGCTATTTGGTTGAGAGCAAAAGCCACGCCAGCAACAGAAATAACAACACCCAAAACCGCATAAAGAGCGATCGGCACTAAATCCCGCTGGAGTTTAGGCCATTCCAAATTCCAAGCAGCTTCAAACAAAAGAGGTGGCAAAAAAATCAACAGAATCAGTTTTGGCGAGAGCGACACCAATCGCACATCTATAAAAGCCAAACCCAACCCAACAATTACTAAAAGCAGCGTGTAGGGAATTTGGCGCAACCAGCCCCATATTTGCGGCAGCACCGCCACACTTAAGGAAACTAATAGCACTAAGAGAAATTGCTTCAGATTGCCCTCTATAGTCACTTGGTTAATTACAGCTTCTGGGGTCATATAATTAGGAATAAAATAGTTAAGGCTTCGGTTTTGAGCGGGGCTTATTCAGCATCGATCGCCGCACTTCTTCAACTTGACTCACTTGAAAAATTAAGGTAAATGGTTGACCCATTTCTTTTTCGACAAATGCTTCTAAAAGCTGCACCTGTTTGGGTGTCAAAGCTTCGCTGCTGCGAACAATCAGACGCACTTCCGGCGGTTTCGTCAACCAGTTAGTATCAGTTGCAATCAGTTCCACCCGTTGAAAAGTAATAGTTCGGTTAAGCAACGCCCGCTTCAGACTGGCTTCGAGTTGCGCTTGCTCGATCAATTCCGCAAAACTCACGCCCAGAGGAATTACAAGTATAGCCGTCAATGCTAGCGCCCAAAAGATGGCTTTACGGGCGCGATGCAGGGGGGTGTAGCCGGCCATCAAAAACGTTAGCATACAGGAGAGAGTAATTCCCAGCAAATTAGTAAGATACAGGAGGCTTGCTCCCAAACTGAGGGACCAATTAGCTTGAGACAAGCCTAAACCTATCACACAAATTGGCGGCATGAGAGCCACGGCGATCGCAGTTCCCGCCAGAGTAGCAGAAACTTTGGGCTGAACTTTCGCATAGCCACTGATTCCCCCAGCGGCGATCGCAATTCCTAAGTCTAGTAATGTAGGTTTAGAACGAGCTAAAACTTCGCTCCCAAAGTCGGGAATTTGTACCAAAGCGCCCAAAAAACAAGCTAGAAAAATTGCTAGCACCGTCCCGACTGCTAATGCAATTAAACCTTTGCGGAAGATGATAACGTTACCTTCTACCGCTCCAAATGCTAACCCTCGGATTGGCAACATCAGAGGCGCAATGATCATAGCACCGATAATGACGGCTGCACTGTTGGCAAGCAGTCCAAAGGTGGCAATTATACAGGAACCGAGAATTAAGACAAGATAGTTAATATCTAGGGTTGATTCTTCCAACAAGTCAACTCGTATTTGCTTTAGATGCTCTCGAGGAATCCTGCTCCTGGTGAAATATTTAAGACGGTCTCGAATATTGTCGATCAACATAATCTCCTTAAGTCGGGGGCTTATATCTCTATGCAGGTGCAGTCAGTCGATTTTAGATTTTAGATTTTAGATTTTAGATTAGAGATTTTAGATTAGAGATTAGAGATTAGAGATTATAGATTAGAGATTAGAGATTAGAGATTATAGATTATAGATTTTAAATTATAGATTATAGATTATAGATTTTAAATTTACTCCACAGATGAATCTGGGAGGTGGAATAAGAGTCTAAAATTTGGGCTACTCACGACAAGAGTCGGGGGCATGTATCCGTCGGCCGGTGCGAGCAAAAGAATCAAAATCCCAGCCAGCAAGTTTTTGAGGATGTCGTGGAGGCCAAAAGGAATTACCGCGCCACTAATCCCCAGCAGTTGAATCACATCCCCTGCCTTGAATGACTGGATGGCGATGAATGACGCGATCGGCAATAATTGATTTATAATCAAGATATCTACTCCACCCCAATAATACCGAATCATGCTCGCAGAAGCAAACGCGACACTTTGGCCTAGTCTAATTACTGTTTCAGCATTAATTCTCTACTTCTTTGTTACCATCAACGTCGGCAGAGCTAGATTCAAATACAAAGTTTCTCCCCCGCAGATGACAGGAAACCCAGACTTTGAGCGGGTTGTGCGAGTTCAGCAAAATACCTTAGAGCAAATAATTCTATTTTTGCCCTCGCTGTGGCTGTTCTCGCAATTTATTAGCCCAATTTGGGGCGCGGGTATCGGCGCAGTTTGGATATTTGGACGCATCTTGTTTGCTTGGGGTTACTATCAAGCTGCTGAAAAAAGAGCCGCAGGATTTGGCATTAGTACCTTAGCTACTTTAGCTTTGCTTGGTGGTTCCTTAACTGGCATAATTATGTCGCTGCTGAAGGTTTGAGCGTAAATTCCGATCGACATAATTGTTTCTCTACTCGTTTCCAGGCTCTGCCTGGGAACCAGTTAAAACCAGTTAAATGTAATAAATGTTAGGAGTAAATATGTCAGAAACCAACAAACCCGTATTTGAAATTAACCCGCAACTTTTTCAGCAGCTTGTCGAGTGGCAAGAAAAACTTGAACGAGAAGATGAATTAGCAAGCGAGTCAGAAAACGAGAAACCAACTGAGGTAAAAAATCCTCCCGAAAGTGATGAACAGCATTCTCAAACAGATAATTTCTAGCTGGTGGCTAGCAGCATCTTTGGGATTTCCGGCTGCTGTCTCGGCTCAATCGCTGACACCTAGCCAAATTCAGCAAGTCAATAGCGGTTTGTTTCGTTCTAACTCTCAAGATTTCTTTCAGCAAGGAAATCGCCAACTGGAAAGGGAAATAGCAACTTTGTTGCAAAAAAAGGTCACTTCCGAAGGCAAGATTCTGGAGATTGATGAAAAATTGCTCTCTCAGCTTTGCAGCAAAAAAAATAAAATATCCTCGTCGCATTCTGATACAATAAATAGTGATCAGATTGCTGATTTTCAGCCCAAATTAAAAGACAGTTGCAGACACAATTAAAATGAGAGTGAGGTCAATATTCAAAGTTTAGTGCTAATGGATAAAGAGGCAATGGCTAAGTTAAAAACAGCCATGCTGGAAGCGGAAACCGCTGCTCATTTGGCGGCAATCATTATTGATTATACTCATGAGGAGATAATGATAGTTTTTCAGGAGCTAGAATGGGAAGAGCAGGCTAGAATTAAAGATATTTGGAAGACAGTATGGACGGGGGGGGGTTTATGAAGATTATGGTTAGCCAATTAAAGAGGTTGGTGAACCCGCCTCTTGTATCTTGAAAGCGGTAGATTGTGATTGACAGTTGGGTGGGGGCGGGTTTACGAGATTATTGGTTTTAGGCATAAATTGTTGGTGAACCCGCCCCTACGCGATTGGTGTCCGTTAAATCAGGGATTCGAGGCATAATTGGCGGAAATGATCGCCTCGTTGCTCGAAGTTTTGGTATTGATCGAAGCTAGCACAGGCTGGAGAAAGCAGCACTACTTTAGCATGATTTTGTTTGCCTAATTCTGCTGCTCGTGGGATCGCTCGTTCCATTGTTTCGACTATTTCCCAAGCGTTGTAATTTGCTTGTTCGAGCCGATCGGCAAAAATACCTGCCGCATCCCCAATTAGCAACACCCCAGCAGCTTTCGCCTTGATTGTATCAATCCAAGCGCGATCGTCCCCTTCTTTGGCGTCGCCGCCCGCAATTAAAATCGCCGGTGCGCTGACAGAAGCCAACCCGACTTGGGCGGCGTCATAATTAGTAGCTTTGCTGTCGTTGATGAAATCTATCCCTTCCCAAGTGCAGATGTGTTCGAGGCGGTGCGAAACTCCGGGGAATTTAGCGATCGCCCGGGCGATCGCACTTTTATCTATCCCCGCCAAATTAGCCGCCGCCACCGCCATTAACAAATTCTGCAAATTGTGTTCTCCCACCATCCGCAAAGAATCAGCAGGCAGAATTTTCTCGCATTGAGCTATTACCCAACCATCTTGAATATAGGCTCCAAAATCTGTATTTCCCAACAAATCTTTTTCACCTTTGACACTCGTCCAACACGCATCCGGCCAAATGTCAACTCCTTGTTGCCGCAAACAAGGATCGTCGCCGTTGATTACTTGCAATTCCGACTTTTTCAGCAAATGCGCTTTAATGTTGTAGTAATTTTCTAAAGTTTTGTGGCGGCTGAGGTGATCCGGCGTCAAAGTCGTCAAAACTCCGATTCGCGGCGCTACAAACGGCGAGGATTCTATCTGATAACTGCTAATTTCTGCAATTACCCAATCCGGCTGTTTTTCCGCTAAAGCTAATTCGCACGCAGCATAGCCAATATTGCCGCAAGCGGGAGCGTAAAGCCCGGCCTCTGCAAAAATAGCAGCAATTAAAGCAGTAGTAGTAGTTTTGCCGTTAGTGCCGGTAATTCCCACCCAAGGAGATTTGAGGTAACGCCACGCGAGAGCCATTTCTCCGATTGTTTCAATGCCTAACTCTCTGGCGCGCACTAATGCTGGACTGTCCCAGGGAACGCCCGGACTTACTACTATTAATTCTATAGATTCGACTGGTTCAAAAGATTTACCTAACTCCACATGAATTCCTTCGTTAGCGAATTCCTGTTGCTGTTCGAGCAAGCTTGGGGAAGATGAGCGATCGCTCAGCGTTACTTCCCATCCTTCGCGTTTGAGCAGTCTGGCGGCGGCAATTCCTGATTTTCCTAGTCCAATGATATGAGCTATCGGCATAAGTTGTGTGTGTGATGGAGCGAACTTCCCTGGTTTTCTAAGTTTATATCTTAACCTTGCATGGGTTTTTGGCTATTGGCCATTTTGCTTATTTTTTAAGATAGCGATCGAACTCTGCTGAGACTCGCGCGGTTTCGCAAAAAATATAATAGATTTACTCGTTTTATTGGTAAGCTTTAATGTTATTTTGAGCGAGAGTTTTAAGAAGTACGTTTCTCAAGTTGGTTTGCCTACAGGCCCGCCCGTTGCCTCCCAAGGCCCGCCAGGGGTTGAAAACCCCTGTCTAACAGCTAAAGTCAGTTAAAACTGAGATCTTGCACCATTGTCAAGAACGGGCTCTTCGGCCCGTTCCACAAAAGATAAATTTTCTTGTGGAACAGGCCGGAAAGCCTGTTCACAAAAGGCTATTTGAGAATGGTGCAACATATGAGTTAAAACTGACTGAAAAGTCTAGTATGTGGGTTTCAGTCCTCATAGCGAGGACTTTCGCTTTGAGACGGGGGTTTCAACCCCCGGCGGACTGAAGCGGAGGTTTTCAATCCCAGGCGGACTCAAATCTTGTCAATTTTAGCTTTTAACGATCGCCCCAAAGTCAGCCAACACCCGCGCGTGATTCCGCAACAAGCCCAGTAAATTCAACCGATTTTGCTTAATTTCCGGGTCAGAATCCATCACCAAAACGCTTTCTGGCCCGTCGAAAAAGTTGCTGACAGTCGGAGCAATTTCAGTCAAACTATCTACCAACTGCTGGTAATTCCGAGTTTGTTTGGATAGCAGCGTTTGCGGCACCAACTGCACGACTGCATCGTAAAAAGCTTGTTCAGACGACTTTTGAAATAAATCTGGTTTCACAGCCGTTTTCGGTTCCAATTCTACTTTATCGAAATCACCTTGAGCAGCCAAACGAGTTGAACGGTTGACTGTTTCGTAAATCAGATCCAAAGTCTGATTATTGCGGATTTGTTGCAAGAAAAGCGCTCTTTCCAGTGCGTCCAACAAATCTCTCAAGGCTCGTTCAGTATATTCTGGGTCGTTTTCTCCCAAAACTGCATTTACCAAATCATAATCTACATTCTTTTCTTCTTGCAACAAAGTCCGAATTCTTTGTAAGAAAAACTCGTATAACTGATCTAGCAACTCCCCCGGTGTTTCGGGGCGCGCTGCCGTAAATTCTGCAACAACTTCTGCGAGCAACTTGTGCAAATTGATTGGCAACTGAGCCGCCCAAATAATGTTAGTTATTGCATTGGCTGCGCGACGCAAAGCGAACGGATCGGATGAACCAGTCGGCAACATTCCCAAGCCGAAGATGCTGACTAAAGTATCTAATTTGTCTGCTATTGCGACAATTTGACCTGTCAGAGTTTGGGGTAAATTGTCGCCCGCACCTTTTGGCAAATAATGTTCAAAAATCGCTGTGGCTACTTCTTCCGATTCGCCACTTGCTAAGGCGTATTTCTGCCCCATGATTCCTTGCATTTCGGGAAGTTCGTAAACCATTTGGGTTACGAGGTCGGCTTTGCAAAGTAAGGCTGCTCTTGCTATATAAGCTTGTTGTTCGCCTGTTATTTGCAGTTGATTTGTGATGAGGCTGGCAATCTTGCACAGACGATCGACCTTTGCGCGCACTGTCCCCAAATCTTCCTGGAAAGTAACTGTTGCCAACTTGGGCAAATAATCCTCTAGAGGCTTTACCAAGTCTGCTTTGTAGAAAAACTGACCGTCTGCCAATCTCGCCCGCACTACTCGCTCGTTACCGGCGGCAATAATCGAGGCTTTAGCGGGATCACCGTTGGAAATTGTAATGAAATAGGGCAGAAGTTCTGGATAATCGGGGCTTTTGAGGATGGGAAAATACCGCTGGTTTGTAACAATAATTGTGGTGATTACTTCCGGCGGCAATATCAAAAATTCCTCGTCAAATTTGCCGACAACTGCGTTCGGCCATTCTACTAAGTCGGTGACTTCTTCTAACAAATCTTCGGTAATGTCGGCGTAACCGCCTTGTTTTGTCGCTGCGGCTTCTACTTGTGCTTTAATTTGATTTTTGCGCTGGGTTCGATCGACCTCTACGCAAGCAGCCCGCAGACACTCGACATAATCCTCGGCTTGGGGAATCGAGACCCCCCCCGAAGGTGTAGGGGGGGTGTATAACACCCGGTGTCCTTGGGAAATTCGATCGCTCTTGACTGTATCCGAACCGCTGACCAATGTAATTGGCAGTACAGTATCATCCAACAGTGCCACCATCGATCGAATCGGGCGCGGAAACTTCAACTCTCCGTCTGCCCACCGCATAAATCTTTTGCCTTCTAACTTATTAATCCACTGCGGCACAAGTTCTGTCAAAATATCCGCTGTCATCCGCCCCGGAATCTTTTTGAGCACAAACACAAAATCGCCTTTATCGGTAGCGCGAACTTCTAAAGCATCAATTTCTACGCCCTGCTTTTTCGCAAAACCTTCGGCTGCTTTCGTCGGTTTGCCATCTTTAAAAGCCGAACTCGCGGGCGGCCCTTTTACCTCTTCTTCTCTGTCTAATTGCTGAACTGGCAGTCCTTTCACGAGAACGGCCAAACGCCTCGGAGTAGCGTATACATTAATTGAGTCATTTGTCAAGGATTGTTCTGCCAGCGTTGCAGGTACCAGTCGCTGCCACTGCTGGGCGCTGCCTGAGACAAAAGATGCGGGCAATTCTTCTGTACCGAGTTCTAATAAAAAGTTAGGCATATCGCACCGTAATGGAATTTTGTTTAGGGTAATTTAAGGTAATTTATCCGATCGCGTGATCGTATATCTGAAAAATACTCAAAAATCCAGGATACCACGTAAAATCGGGGGTGAAAGACAATATTCTCGACAGCCCATGACCTTGGCCCAAAGACTAGGACAAGATTGGAAGTCTCGACTCGAACAAGATTGCCCGCAGGAGAGTTCTAGCACTCGCGAGAGTGTTGTCCGCTGGCTGTTGGGAGACAAGCCCGAAAGATTTGACACTCTTAGCCCAACTCAATTGTCTGTCGCCTCTGGGGCGATCGACTTTTTATATCGAATTTTGATTTCTCGGTATCTGGGAGTACCGCCAGAAAAAGCTTACCGCAACTTGATCGGGCGGCTCGGCGGTTTGGTTGTGCTCCGGCAAAAAATCCAAGCGTGGGTTTCCCTGAGTCGCGACAGACAGCGGAGTGCGGTGGAGGTACTGCAAGAAGTGATTCAGGAAATGCTCAATTCCGATCGCTACCTGCAGCAGCAAGTCGCCTGGATTGCCGAATGCACCTCAGACAGACGCCTGCGAAATGCTTTGCTGCTAGCGAGCACAGAAGAATACTGCTTGCGGCCGATTCGCAACCAGCCGCTGTTGGTGTACCGTTTTGTCAACTACCTGCGGCGTTCCCAGCGGGGCGGGTTGACGCAAGTGCCTGCGGGAGACTGGGTGCGGCTGGTGTCGGAACAGGTTCTACCCGACGATACAGACGAACCGCTTAGTCTGCTAGACGAACAGGCAATGTCCGAGTATCGAGAAAATCAAGCTTGGGAAGAGCAGCAAACTCAGCGGCAGATTGTCCAACAAGAATTTGAGAATTATTTAGCCGCTGAAGTCGATCCGCTGGCTTCTCAGTGGCTGCGGCTTTACCTGCAAGGCCGTTCCCAAGAGGCAATTGCCGAGGAGTTGAAGGTTCCGATCAAGCAAATTTACCGCTTGCGAGAAAAAGTCAGTTACCACGCGATTCGGGTTTTTGCGGTCAAACAAGCACCGGAATTAGTCGCCAACTGGCTGGAAACTTCGCTCCAAGAACACAGTTTGGGCTTGACTCCCGCTCAGTGGCAGCAATATTTACAAAACCTCACGCCGGTGCAGCGGCGGTTGCTAGAATCGCTCAAAGCAGGGAAAAGTGTAGAGGCGATCGCATCTGAATTAAAGCTGAAAACCAATCAAGTCATCGGCGAGTGGAGCAAACTCTATTTAGCAGCTCAATCTCTCCGCAATTCCGTCTCGTCCGTCGAAGGTTAAGGGCAAGGGAATTAATGACGATCGCTGCTGCGTAGGATAAGATACTATCAGCGCGATCGACTTTTGAGGATTTTTTAACCAATCCTAAATTAAGCGGTTGCCCGTAAATCATCGGTTGGGGTGCATCTGTAATACTGGCGTATTAAAGACATAATTCTGTCGTTGCCAGCCACGGGAATCAATCTCCCGCGATCGATGATAGTTGGTCAAGAGTGCGCCAGTCATCATCTAGTTGTCAATCTTTTGGTAAAATTTGAGGCTGCAATACAGAACGGAGAAAATACTGGGACTAAGGATTTTTATTTAATAAAAGCTTCCGGTTGTTAGAGCAATTCCTCCGTCAAGGAAGTTGCAGCATTGAACTTTCTCGCATCAGGTTGGTGCGTCGCGCTCGATCGCGCTTCCGACTACAGAGCAGCTAATGATACATACATCTTCAACAGACTCCGCAGCTACAATGGACTCCGATCGAATATTTCACCTAATCGATACAGTTGTCCCCTTTGAAGCTTGCCTTTACTATCAAGTTTTGCCTTTATCTCTAGAAGGTAATCTGTTTAAATTGGGCGTAGTCGATGCCCAAGATGACTCCGCCTTGGACTACGTGCAGCGGATTTTAGCTTACATGAATTGCTCAGTCACAACAGAGCCAATTGCGTCGGAAACTCAGCGCTCGATGCTCTCAGCTTACTTGCTGCACGGGAACCAGCTCCGAGAACCGAGCCAGAGTGAAACCGCCGCAGCCCCAACACCCAAAAATCCAGCATCAGCAACTTCAGGCCCCAAAACAGAAACGCTGCTGCCTGTGCCAGAACCCTCGATGCCCGCTCCTGAGAGGTTTCAATCTGCTGGCGCTGAGGTTCCCCCGACACCGACACAGCTATCGGTTTTGAATGTCGAGGCCTTGCACTTGTCAAGCCGAGTGGAAGTTTTGGCAACTTTGCCCGCGCCCCAACTGCTGCAAGAATTGCTCGGTAGAGTGCTGCGAGAGGGTATCGGGCGCTTGTTTTTTGAGCGGCACCAGTCCCAAGGTCGCATTCTTTGGAGTCAAGATGGCGTTTTGAAATCGATGCTCGAAGGTATCGATATCGTCCTTTTCCAAGAGGTCATCGACGAGTTGAAGCGGCTGACAGATATGCCTGCTGGCCCGGTGGAACAGCCCAAACAAGTCGAAGTTGAGCGCATATATCAAAACACTCATTTGCTGTTGCGCTTGCGGGTAATGACGGTGGGTGGCAAGGAAGAAGCCACCCTGCAAGTTTTGCGGGGGGCAGCTTTGAGGTTTTACCAGCAGCAGCAGTTGTCTACTTTGAGTCGCGACGCGCTGCGGCTGGCCGAAGAATTGCAGCGGAAAGTAAATCAAATTCGCGCTCGAACTCGGCTTTCTCCTGTGCCTTTAGAGGGGTTGCCCGCTTTGGAACAGGTGATTAGAAATGTTGACGACCAAATTGAAGCTTTGCTGCACGAACATAATATCGAGCAGTCCTAATCAGCCATAGATGACTGTTTTGAATTTTTTTTAACTCACATCAAGTTCGGTCAATCGATTTTAGATTTTAGATTTTAGATTTTAGATTGAAGCATTGACCCCACGGATAAATTCCGGGGCTCCTTTATCGGATACAGGTTTTTTATTTCTGGACGGATGAATCCGGGGGCTTGTATCCTGAATGCTTTCGGTCAAATAATAATAATTACGTTTGTAGTGAGGACTAAATTCCGAGCGAGTTTTATGATAACTCAAGTCTTCACTACCAACCAATTTGATGGCAGTTCTGCGAGGTGACAAAAGATTATATAGCGGTTCTCAAAAAAGTGAGGTATGCCCTATGCCCTATGCCCTATGCCCTATGCCCTATGCCCTATGCCCATGAGTACCTCATCTTTCTGAGAAAGGCTATACCAGTTCCCAAAAAGAATGCAATTGTATGCCCGTGTTCTCAACCCTGGTATTCATCAGTCATTCCCAATCTAAAATCTAAAATCTAAAATCTAAAATGGTATTAGCCGTGCTCGAAAACATCCTTGTACTGCAATAAATCCAAACTCACAAAAACGGGCAAACACTGAAAACATTGCTGTGCAATTTCCCAGCGTTCTTCTCGCTGCAACATAGCAGTCAACTTTTGTTTAGCGCTCAGCAAATAGCGGACATCGTTAGCAGCATAATTTAGTTGATCGTCAGAAAGATTAGTCGCATTTCCCCAGTCGGAACTTTGAGATGTTTTATTTAATTCTACCTTTTCGAGTTCTAGAATTAATTCTTTCAATCCGTGTCTGTTGGTGTAAGTTCTAGCAAGTTTACTAGCTAGCTTGGTGCAGAAAACTGGTGCAATGTCAATACTTAAATTGTAACGCATTGTTGCCATATCAAAGCGCGCAAAATGAAATACTTTCTCAATATTTTCGGCTTCCATTAACTTCTTTAAATTCGGTGCTGCTGTCTGGCCTTTGGCAATCCGCACCACTGCAACTTTACCTTCGGGATTGCACAACTGCACCAAACACAAACGATCGCGCCAAGGTAGCAAACCCATTGTTTCCGTATCAACGGCGATCGCCGGAGCAGTCAAATAATAAGATAAGAGAGAATCGGGAATATCACGATCGCACACTTGAAAATCTGCAAATTCCATTATTAGTAATTTTTGACTGTTGACTGTTGACTGTTGAGTGTTGAGTGTTGACTGTTGACTGTTGACTGTTGACTGCCTTCTTCCCTCTTCCCTCTTCCTTCTAACTTCAGCATCTACGTCACACTCGATAATTAATCCGTGTATCCGTGTCCGAATCAGTGTCGTGCCTTCCTTCAATTTATCGGCTGCGAACAAAAAGCTGAGTAAAATAATACTCGCCTTTGGCATTTTTGGCAATCCCAATACCGGTCACATTAAACTGACCTTCCATATTCTTACGGTGGCCGTCACTTTTAATCCAACCCTCAACAGCATTGCGTACCGGGTCGCTATAGCCAAAATTATAAGCAAGATTTTCAGCTACACTTTTATAAGGAATCGTAATTGCTTCCGCCCGCCCCTCAAATCCATCGTGGCTAAAACTTACTTTACCCTTAGCCATATCTTCGCTGTGAATTCTTGCTATCTGACTAATTCGCGGATCGATACTCAGCGGCGGCAACTTTTTAGATGCTCGGTATTGATTTATCTGTTGGTTAACCGCTTTTTCTAAGTCAGTAATAGCACTCGAAGCAACATTAGTATTCATGGGAGTTTGTGGCAGCGATCGCGTAGGAATGGAGGTGTCACACTTAGGCAGGATTGTCAACAATCCCAAGCAAATCGAAATCAAACCTTTGGACATGAAATCACACGAGAAATAAAGTTAATTGTTACAAATTCCTACAGAGCGATCGCCCCCCATTCCGCTAACCTAGATATTCAGAACCTTCGCCACAGTGTTCACATCTTTGTCGCCGCGTCCGGAACAGTTAAGCACAATGCGCGGATTGCCTGTTAGCTGCGGGCACAGAGTCTCTAAATAGGCGATCGCGTGAGCAGTTTCCAAAGCCGGAATAATCCCCTCCAACTGTGAAAGCCGCTGAAATGCTCCCAGTGCTTCTGCATCAGTTACGCTATAATATTCAGCCCTGCCCGCATCCTTCAAATAACTGTGTTCCGGCCCCACGCCCGGATAATCCAAACCCGCACTAATCGAATGTGGCTCAATCACTTGACCTTCATTATCTTGCAGCAAATAACTCATCGCCCCGTGCAGAACTCCCACACTTCCCTTAGTCAAAGTAGCAGCGTGTTTATCAGTTTCCACGCCTTCGCCCGCCGCTTCAACACCAATCAATCTGACAGTTTCTTCCCCGACAAACTCATGGAAAAGACCCATTGCATTAGAACCGCCGCCGACGCAAGCTAATAAAATATCCGGCAAACCCCCCCACTTTTCCTGACACTGAGCGCGGGTTTCTTCACCGATTATCGCATGGAAATCGCGCACCATCATCGGGTAAGGATGCGGGCCCGCTACGGAACCGAGAATGTAATGAGTTGTTTCGACATTTGTCACCCAGTCGCGAATCGCTTCGGAAGTGGCATCTTTCAGCGTTCCCGTACCAGCAGCCACCGGCCGCACTTCGGCACCCATCAAGCGCATTCTAAACACATTTAAAGCCTGTCTTTCCATGTCGTGAACGCCCATGTAGACAACGCATTCTATACCGAAACGAGCGCAAACTGTGGCAGTAGCAACGCCGTGTTGACCGGCACCAGTTTCAGCAATTACGCGCTTTTTGCCCATGCGTTTTGCTAACAATGCTTGAGCTAAAGCGTTGTTGATTTTGTGAGCACCGGTGTGGTTTAAATCTTCGCGTTTGAGGTAAATTTGCGGGCCAGTTCCGTCTGCTTTAGCGTAGTGTTCGGTGAGGCGTTCGGCAAAATACAAAGGGCTGGGGCGGCCGACATAATCTTTGAGCAATTGTTGGAGTTGCTGTTGAAATTCCGGTTCGCTGCGGTATTTGTGGAAAGCGGCTTCTAGCTCGAACAAAGCCGGCATCAGGGTTTCGGGGACGTATTTGCCGCCGAATTTGCCGAATCTGCCGAGGGAGTCGGGGCGTTGGGCGCTGGTTTCGGTGGTGAGATGCAGGGGGGTGACTGTCATTTGATTTTAGATTTTAGATTTTAGATTTTTTAGATTCGCGGGTAAGCTAGAGGCTTGGTGTCGATCGTACCAAAGTCGATCGTACCAAATCGGTTGTGGACTTGAGGCGATCAAACAAATTTCATTATAATTCCTTGAACGCTTGACGGGCTAATACAATAAGTAGAAGATAGATGGCATTCCGAGCGATCGCAACCATACCCCAATCCGCTCAAACTAGAAATACCACTAAAAAAAGTTCAAGCATCTTAACCTATGGCAGCATCCAAACGCAAAGATTCTGACAGCAAAACAACCGAGGGCAAACGAATAGTTTACTCCGAATTTGGCAACGTTGACAACTCCGCCGCCCTCCAACGGGGAGTTGCCGAAGTTCCCCCCAATCAACAAAACCTCAAAATCGAAGCATCCCGAAAAGGACGCGGTGGCAAAACAGTTACAGTCATCAGCGGCTTTCACGAAAAACCCGAAACATTAGCAACTTTAGCCAAGCAGCTAAAAGCCCAATGCGGTACGGGCGGCACAGTCAAAGATAATGAAATCGAAATTCAAGGCGAACACAAGCAAAAGCTGCTAGAAATTATCACAAAGTTAGGCTACAAAGCTAAAATTAGTGGAGGATGAATTAGTCAATATTCCTCAGTGTATGGGCGGGGCGGGTTTATGATATACTTAGTTTAAAACATAGATGGTTGGTAAAACCTGCCCCTACATCGCACAAATTATATTGTCGCGAATCAACCAGAAATGATATTACCAATTACCGCCAATTTTTAATGTACACTCGACCTTTAGCTCGTTTAATCGAACAATTGCAGCGCTTGCCCGGAGTCGGCCCAAAAACAGCCCAGCGTTTAGCTTTACATATTTTGAAGCGACCGGAAGAAGAAGTGCAAGCCCTAGCTAAATCTTTGATTGATGCCAAACAGCAAGTAGGTTTCTGTCAAGTATGCTTTCACTTATCTGCCGACCCTGTTTGCGAAATTTGCCGCAATCCCAACCGCGACAGTCATACCATTTGTGTAGTGTCAGAATCCCGCGACGTAATCGCTTTAGAAAAAACGCGGGAATACATGGGTAAATATCACGTTGTTGGCGGCGTTATCTCGCCGATGGATGGAATTGGGCCGGAACAATTGAACATTCAACCGTTAGTCCGGCGCGTCAGCCAGCAAAAGATTAAGGAAGTAATTATTGCTATTAGTCCCAGCGTGGAAGGCGAAACTACTACTCTTTATATCGGTCACTTATTAAAACCTTTTACCCTAGTGACGCGCATAGCTTTTGGTTTGCCGATGGGGGGAGATTTGGAATATGCCGATGAAGTTACATTGGCTCGTGCTTTGGAAGGAAGGAGGGAGTTGGATTAGTTAGAAGTTGTCCCGCATCTAAATTGTGTTTTCTGGCGGGCGGGACGCCCAACCCCTACTTTCCACAAGAACTTCATCAAGCTTAATCGCTATTTTTTTACTCAAAGGGAAGAGTTTTCTAATCTAGCAATTAGTTCTTCTATTGACAAATCCGGCAGTTGTGACAGCAATAGCGATAAGTTTTCGGCAGACAATGCGAGCAAATTTGGGATGAGATTGACGGTGTTTACTTCTAATTGACCAAAGCGCTTTCTCAAGACATTTTGGGCGATTAAAGTTTGTACTTGTTGCCTATCTGCTTGGGCGATTGGCAATGTGGATAATTGCACTAACAACATAGTGAATTCACCAACAGGTAAAGCCGAGACAGAGGAAAAAAAGGCAATTGTCTGAGCGTCTAACTCCCCAAATCTGACTTGCAGAAAGTTCTGCAAAATCAACCGCTGTGCTTCTTCTCTTCCTTCTTCTCTTCCTTCTTCTCTTCCTTGTTGTGTAGCCTCATCTATTTTTTGTTGTAACAGAGGTACGAGCGCCATAACTAACTCCTTATCTTCCTGATTTCCTGGGGCACTAGCTGCTAAATTTACTTGCAGATTCGCTTGCAGGTTGTACAATAATTCTAGCGTACTAGCTCGTAAGGGACTATCAACAGGCAATCTTGTTAATTCTGCGATCGCCCCTTGCTGTACTTTACCCTTACCTAAAATCCGCAACCACATCGTTTCTGGAACATTCGGTAGCTGGTGAATAGCTATCAATCCTACTCGCCAAACTTCCGATAGAAAATAAACCCCCCTCCCCCAACCTTCTGACTCTTGTGGAATCATAAAATTAAAGCTGCTTAACAACGCCTCCGAAGCAGTGGGAGTCAGAATCCACAACCTGGGTAATTGCTGAGATTCTAAACGTTGCTCTTCTCGATTAGATCGGCGCAGTAATTCTGCCCTAGTATTTAAAAGTTTGACAACACAACTGAAGATATCCTCTGTATTGACGGCATTGCGAAATGGTTCGATCGCAGCCACAGTCGCAGTCATTTGACCTAATAAACCTAAATTTTCTACGTATTCAGGCGATACAGAAGTGGGTTTAAACCAGATATCAATTTCTCGAACTTGAGCAGAAACATCTTTACTTGTTTCTACTTTTCCTAGAGGTGACAATAACTCTCTTAGGTATTCTTTGGCAAACTGGTCATGGGGAAATTTAGTCATTCTTGGGAAGCACTTTATTCCGTAAAAAACCAAATTAATTATATCTCATTTGAAAATGGTATTTATGGGCGATAGCTTTTCTGCTATATAGCAATCATTGCAGGAGTTGTAATTTTTTCCCTCACCCCAACCCTCGCCTTGGTAAGGGGAGGAAGTAAGAAATTCACAAATGATTTAGGATGGCTCTACACGCAATATTTTAAAGGATGCAGGTATCTAAGTCTTCTGTTTTTTGAGGTGGAGTTACTTATTTAACCCAGATTTAGGATAAAATCTCAAATCCCCAATTGAGCGACTCTCCCCTGTCACTGCTGCGAAAGGGTAAACTGGATAAAGTTACCGATAGTAGTAAAAAATCATGACCCAATTCGATCGACCTTTAAGCTACCCCACCACCCGCAAAATCGACCAAACAGACGACTACCACGGCGTCAAAGTACCCGACCCCTACAGGTGGCTGGAAAATCCCGACTCTGAGGAAACCCAAGCTTGGGTGGAAGCCCAAAACGCAGTCACTTTTGCCTACCTCAACGAAATTCCGGCGCGGGAAAAAATCAAACAGCGCCTGACTCAACTTTGGGATTACGAGAAATACGGCATACCTTTCAAAGAAGGATCTCGCTATTTCTACTACAAGAATGACGGCCTGCAAAATCAATCCGTGCTCTACACATTAACATCCCTCGACAGCGAACCCAAAGTATTAATTGACCCCAACACTCTCTCAGAAGATGGAACCGTTGCTCTGGGTGGCGTAGCTATCAGCGAAGATGGCAAATACATGGCCTACGGTTTGTCAAGTTCTGGTTCCGACTGGCAGGAATGGAAAGTCCGTGAGGTGGCAACTGGCGAAGATTTATCAGACCATTTAAAGTGGATTAAATTCTCAGGGGCATCCTGGACTCACGATGGCAAAGGCTTTTTTTATAGTCGCTACGACGAACCCAACGAAAAAAGCAAGCACGAAGAAGTTAACTATTACCAAAAACTGTTTTATCACCAACTCGGTACGCCGCAATCTGAAGACGTATTAATCTACGAGCGACCCGACCAAAAAGAGTGGGGATTTAGCGGCGGCGTCACAGAAGATGGCAAATACTTGATTATCTCAGTTTGGCAAGGAACTGAAACCAAAAACTTGGTTTTCTACAAGGATTTAACTGCACCGGAATCAACCGTTGTAGAACTGATTAGCGAATTCGAGGCTGAGTACAGTTTCATCGACAATGATGGCTCTATTTTCTGGTTTCAAACAAACTTGAATGCACCGTTGGGCCGCGTAATTGCGATCGACACCAACAACCCACCTCCCTCATCCCTTGGTTGTGATGAAACCCCCCCGTCGCCCCCCCTTGGTAAGGGGGGGATTCAGGGGGGGTTCACAGAAATTATCCCCGAAGCAGCAGAAACTCTCGAAGGCATAGGCCTCCTGAACAATCAATTTGTCGCTTCCTACTTGAAAGACGCCTACACCCAGATTAAAATTTTCAACTTAGATGGCTGTTTCGTGCGAGAAGTTGCCTTGCCCGGAATCGGTTCGGCGGGAGGATTCAGCGGCAAGCGGCACGATACCGACACTTTTTATGCTTACACCAGTTTCACTGCACCTAACATCATCTATCACTACAATATGGTGACAGGTGAAAGCACAATTTACCGCCAACCAAAGGTCGATTTTAATCCCGAAGATTACGAGACTAAACAAGTATTTTACCCAAGCAAAGACGGTACGCAAGTACCCATGTTTATTACCCACAAAAAAGGCTTGCAGTTTGATGGCAACAACCCCACTTATCTTTACGGATACGGTGGTTTTGGTATCTCGCTAACTCCGAGTTTTTCTGTTAGCAGGATAGTGTGGCTGGAGATGGGTGGAGTTTATGCGATCGCCTGTTTGCGGGGCGGCGGCGAGTACGGCGAATCATGGCACGAAGCAGGCAAAAAGTTGAACAAGCAAAACGTGTTTGATGACTTTATAACTGGCGCTGAATGGTTGATCGAAAACAAATACACCAAACCTGCCAAATTGGCGATCGCAGGTGGTAGCAACGGCGGTTTATTAGTAGGGGCTTGCATGACTCAGCGGCCGGAATTGTTCGGCGCGGCATTGCCCGCAGTCGGCGTTATGGATATGCTGCGATTCCACAAGTTTACCATTGGTTGGGCCTGGACTTCGGAATACGGTTCTCCCGAAAATGCCGAGGAATTTCCGACAATTTACGGCTATTCTCCCCTGCACAATCTCAAACCGGGAACGGCTTATCCGGCGACAATGATTACAACTGCCGATCACGACGATCGCGTGGTTCCGGCCCACAGTTTCAAGTTTGCTTCTGCTTTGCAAGAAACCCACGCCGGAGAAAAACCAGTGTTAATTCGCATTGAAACTAAAGCGGGACACGGGGGCGGCAAACCTACTGCTAAAGTGATTGAAGAATTGGCTGATGAATGGGCTTTTTTAGTGCGCGAACTCGATATTGACGCTTAGCAAGCCGCGTTTGGGGGTGCGATCGACGCAGTTTGATGATTTAGATATAAAGAGGGTGTAAAGGGCGATCGTTCTTTTTGTATTCAAGGGCGATCGTTCTTTTTTGTCACCGCAATCCTGGTATTAACATATATAATTTGTCAACTTTTTGTGTTAACTTTTGTAGCGTTAAGTTGCTATTATTACATGGCTGTGAGTTTACTGCACACCCAATTAGTATAAGTATAAATCTCTAGAAATACGGTACTCTCAACTTTTAAGAGCGATCGCACCTCAAAGTCAAAATCTGCCAATTTTTAGGAAATTAATATTTTCAGTATATTTACGGTTCAAGCTGTCTGAGCCAGCCTCGATGTCACCAGACTCAGAACAGCGGTATGAGGGGTCTGACCCCTTGTTCTGACCAAAGGGTAAGTAATTTACCATATAACTAACGTTAGACCTGATATCATTTTTCCCAAAAATAGAGGGTTTTGGCTAATATGAAGGCTGTGACCCCTTATTCATGTTATGATTGGCAGCGATCTGTCGCATCAGGACATCCAAGGGCGATCGCAGTAAATCCTGTCTAATGATTGACTAACATCACAAATAACAAATATAGACAACTATTATATGTTGTAAAAAAAATAATGGTTAAAACTTTATAGTTGAAAGTTTATCGTCATCTATGAAACGGGGTAGCTTAGATTTAGCAACCAAATTAACCAAAAATGAAAACCATCCCAAATCTGTCAAATTTGTCAGCAGCACAAACACGGAAATCTACCAATATGGAGACTAAAATCTTGAGACAAACTAGGCATAAAGCAGAGTCCGCTCTCCGAATAAATCTAGCGATTGTGGATTCAAATGTAGAAAACTACCAACAGTTGCTCAGGGGAGTGAAAAGCGACACAGAAGTAATCCTGCTCGATAAAACCCGGGATGGAATCGAACAAATTGCCGAAATTGCCGCCTCGCGGCACAGCCTCAACAGCATTCAAATAGTTGCTCACGGCGCATCAGCATCAGTAGAAATCGGCCGGGCAGAACTCAATATTCACAATATAGAAACCTATTCCAGCCAATTGCAGCAGTGGGGTAAAGCTCTCAACGAAACAGGTAGTATTCTGCTGTTAAGTTGCAACACAGGCGCCGGGGAATCAGGTCTAAAATTCATACAAAAACTCAGCCAAATAACAGGAGCAAATGTTGCAGCTTCCAATAATTTAACTGGTAGTGCAGCACTAGGTGGCGACTGGGAATTAGAAATTACTACAGGACAAATAAATACCGAAATAGCCTTTGAAAAAGAAGTCCTAGAAGGCTATAAATCACTCCTGGCTACCTTAGCGGCTGAAGAATTTAAAAATTCAACCGTAATCGGGCCTTGGATATATGGAGTTGGCAACCCCACTACAGCTAACCCAGGCTTAACCGCAGGTAGTACAGTCAACCCCAGCGGCGTTATTCCTGCTTTAGGGACTGGCGATCCACCCGGATTTGGTACTTTGAGATTAACATCAAACGCCTTTGGACAATCAGCTTTTGTCATCTACAACAACCCCATCTCCGCCACTGAGGGTCTGAGAGTTACCTTTGATTTCTTTGCCTATAACAGAGGTAATGTCCCCGATGTGAATGGTGCCACCGATGGTGCGGATGGCATTAGTTTTTTCCTCATTGACGGAACAGCTACGCCAACAAAAGCGGGAGGATTTGGCGGCTCTCTCGGCTATGCTCAGAATACTAATTCAAATTCACCGGGTATTGTAGGAGGTTATTTAGGTGTCGGATTAGACGAGTTTGGCAATTATTCTAGCACTATTGCTGGAAAACAGGGCGGCAGCTCGAACACTCCAGACAAGCTACCTGATGCAGTAGGACTTAGAGGCAGGGAAAGCATAATCCCAACCGAAAACTATAAATTTTTAGGTTCTAGTCTTTTAAGTAACACTTTGACCGGCGTTTCCATTGGCATAGACAATAAAGATACAAGCATTCGCGCTGAAGCTAAAAGATCCGTCCAAATTACCTTATTCCCGACTACATCAGCAACACCTAACCGTCTGACAGTTGCCTTAGACTTGAACAGCAACGGCACATTTGATGCGGGCGAAACACTGCTCGACATACCAAATTTGGAAAGCGTAAACGGAGCAGTGCCACCTACTTTTAAATTTGGCTTTGCTGCTTCGACAGGGGGAAACACAAACATTCACGAAGTTAACAATGTCGTCGTCCAAAGTATAGATCCGCCTACACTCCAAGCCGACGTTTCCATTGTTAAAAAAGGCCCGCTCTATGCCATACCCAATAGCACCATTACCTATACGATTACCTCCACAAATAACGGGCCCAACAGCGCCGAAAGCGTCCTGATTCAAGATCCGCTCCCAGAGGGCTTAACTTTCGTCAGCACTGACAACAACGGTAGTTTCAATCCCACAACGAGGACGGTCATCTGGCCGGCGATTCCGACTCTGGCTAACGGTGCTAGCGAAACCCGCACCATCACCGCAAGAGTTCCGGCAACAGGCGGTGCTGCCTTAACTAACACTGCCTATAGTACCTCCAGCACTTTTGATCCAAATCTAGCTAACAACAATAGTTCTCAACCCATCTCTCAAGTCTCAACTACAATTGTTGATGCTCTTGCCGACCTAGTGACCACCAAAAGCGGGACTGCGGCAGCAGCACCAGGTGAAAGAGTTACTTACACAATTTCGACAG